>DASVFC010000700.1:0-3273 GCA_036380235.1 Vicinamibacterales bacterium | reverse complement strand
ATCTGCTGCTGATCAGCATTCCCGACGCGGGCTTCTGGATGCCGGCCACGATCTTTCTGACCCTGTGGCTCGCCGGCGGCGTTGCCTGCTGGGTACCCGTCCACCGTGCCCTGCGCATCCGCCCCTCCGAAGCCCTGAGCGCCGACTGAGGGATGACGGGGCCGTACCCCCCCCCATCATCCCCGGGGGGCGGCGGCGGAGGTGGCGGTGCGGGGGTGGAAGGCAACCATCATCAGTAACGCCGCGGCCAATGCCAGCACCGCCGGTGCAATGAACAGGCGTTGGAAATCGACGCTGCCATCGGCAGTGCGGAAGACATCACCCAGCCAGCCCCACAGCAAGCTGCCCGCAAACGGACCGACGCCGAGGATCACGAGGTTGAACAATCCTTGCGCGCTCGCGCGGGCGTCTCGGGGACACCGTTCGTCGACAAAGATGTACACGGCCGCGAAAAAGAACGCGTAGCACATGCCGTGCACGACGTTGATCGACACCATCAGCCACAGCGGATCGCCGATCGCGAACACGAAGAACCGGGCCGCATGCGCCAGGATGCCGATCGTCATCGTCCACTTCCATCCGAGCCGCGCCAGCGCCCACCCGAGCGCGGCCATCGAGCCGATCTCGGCGATCTGCCCGACGCTCATTGCCGGCATGATCATGTTCTCGGCGAGGCCGGCCTGCTGCAGAAACGGGCTGGTCCACTGGAAGTAACACTGATGTACGAGCGCATCCATCAGTGTGGCGACGAACAGCACGAACATCACCGGATCGCGCAGCAGCTTGATCGCCTGCATCGGCGCACTGACGCCGCCCTCGGGCTTCGCCGGCGGCGTATGTGGCAGCGTCAGCGAGAACGCAGCCAGCGCAAGCGACGCGATACCCGCGACGGTAAAAATGCTCGACAGCGCCGCATGCAGATCCGGACCGGTCTTGCCGGCAAGGATGAACACGAACGGCCAGCTCGCCGCAATCCATCCGATGGTGCCCCACAAGCGAATCCGGCCGAAGTCGCGCTGCGGATCGGCAACGTGGTGGAACACCACGGCGTTGGTCAACGACATGGTCGGCATGTAGGCGAGCTGGTACGCCAGCATGACGATGAAGAACGACCAGAAGGTGGTTTGATAGGCGAGCGCGAACATCGCGACGCCGCCGAACAGATGCAGTACCGCCAGCAGCTTTTCGGTGGAGAGCATCCGGTCGGCGATTTGGCCACCGAAGTACAGGCCGGCAACACACGCGATCGCCTGCGTGGCGAAGATCCAACCAATCTGCGCGCCGCTGAATCCGAGCACGTCGCCCAGGTACAGCGCCAGCAGCGGTAGCCACGAACCCCAAATCAGGTATTCGAGGAACATCATCACGGACATGCGCATGTTCGCTGCGGTCATGCGGGTGAACTATAGTTCATCGCATGACAGGGAAGCTCGGAGTGGGGTTCATCGGCAGCGGATTCATGACCCGCTTCCACATCCGGTCGTGGGAGGCCGTCAGGGATGCCGACATCCGCGGCATCTACAGTCCGAACCGCGCCAACGCCGAAGACGCAGCGGCGCTGGCGCGATCGCTGCGCGTCGGCGACGCGCGCGCGTTCGCATCGATCGAGGAGATGGTCGCGGACGAGGCGATCGACTGCATCTGGATCTGCGGCCCGAACTTCGCCCGCGTCGATAACATGGAGCGCATTGTCGCCACCATCAAGAAGGGCGCCAGGCTGCGCGGCATCGCTTGCGAGAAACCGCTGGGACGCAATGCTGCCGAAGCCGCGCGGATGGTGGAACTGGTCGAGGAAGCCGGCGTCCTTCATGGCTACCTCGAGAACCAGCTGTTCCAGCCGAATCTGGAGCGCGGCAAGCAGATCGTGTGGCTGCGAGGCGCCGCGGCGGCCGGCCGCCCGTATCTTGCGCGCGCGGCTGAAGAGCATGGCGGTCCACACATGCCGTGGTTCTGGCAGGGAGATTTGCAGGGCGGCGGCGTGCTGAACGACATGATGTGCCACAGCCTCGAAGTCGGCCGGTACCTGCTAACGAAGCCGGGCGCGCCGCGAAACAGCATCACGCCGAAGAAAGTGTCGGCGCAGATTGCGTTCCTCAAGTGGGCGCGGCCTGAATACGCGAAACTGCTGCGCGGCTCGATGACCGACAAGGTCGACTACACGCGCACCCCGGCGGAAGACTTCGCGCGCGCCACCGTGACCTACGAAGACGAGGCCGGCACGCCGCTGATCGTCGAGGCGACCACCTCATGGAGTTACGTCGGCGCAGGACTGAAGCTGTCCATGGAACTACTCGGCCCCGAGTACTCGATGTCTGTCGACACGCTCGGGGGCGGCACCAAGGTGTTCTTTTCGCGCCGCCTGCAGGAACAGCAGGCCGGAGAAGATCTGGTTGAGAAACAGAACGCCGAACAGGGTTTGATGCCGATCGTCGGCAACGAAGCCGCGGAATACGGCTACGAGAACGAGAACCGCGCCTTTACGCGGTGGTTCCTCGACGGTGTGCAGCCGGAGCTGAATTTTCATGCCGGACGTGACGTCACCGAGTTGTTGATGGCGTGCTACTTGAGCGCCGAGGAAGAACGGGTGATCGAATGGAAACCGCCAAACCTGCTCAGCTACATTCCGCCGGTGGCGCGCCGCTAACCCGGCGCTCGTTCCTCGCGACATCGGCGATTGGCCTGGTGGCGCTGCAGCAACGCCACCCGGTGACGATTGGCGTGCAGAGCTACAGCTTCCGCGACCGCTCGCTCAATGATGCGATCGCCGGCATGCAGAAGCTCGGTCTCCGCAGCTGTGAGCTGTGGTCGACGCACGTCGAGCCTGCCAGGTTGACGCGCGACGAACGGCGCCAGTGGCGCGAGACCGTCGACCTGGATCATTTCCATCGCATCCGCGACCAGTTTGCGAAAGCCTCGATCGCGCTGTCGGCCTACAACATCAGCTTTCGCGATGACTTCTCCGACGCAGAGATCGAACGCGGCTTCGACATGGCGGTCGCGCTCGGAACACCGCTGATCACCTCGTCGTCGAACATCAAGACGGTGGCGCGAATTGCGCCGGTGGCGGCGCGCAAGAAGATGCTGGTGGGCGTGCACAATCATTCGCGCGTCGATCCGAACGAGTTTGCCACGGCGAAGAACTTCACCGACGCGATGGCCGCCAGCCCTTACATTGCCGTCAACCTCGACATCGGACACTTCACCGCCGCCAATGAAGATGCAGCGGCCTTCCTGCAGCAGCATCACGCGCGCATCGTGACGCTGCACCTCAAA
>DASVFC010000699.1:0-12324 GCA_036380235.1 Vicinamibacterales bacterium | reverse complement strand
AGAGATGACGTCCAAGTTGATGAACGAAAGGCAGAAACATCGGCTTCAGCGCGAGATCGTTCCAGGTCAGATCGAGCGTCGACCCAAACAGCACGATCCTGCCGCGCCCCGCCGGCCGTTCGATCACGGCGGGTTCGCCGGTATCGAAGCGCGCGAGCACCGTTGCGCCCTTGCCGGCGCCAAGCGCGCGATAGGAATAGAACCGCGACGTCGAGAAGTCACCGCTGCGCGGAGCGCGGAACGGCTCGAATACCGCATGACCGTAGTCCATGCCGCTCAATCGCGCCGGCGCGCCGCGCGTCCGATCGACCACCGCTCCGATTGATGCCGGCAGCCATTCGGACCGTGATGACGGCCACGAAGCGCGCGGCCCGGCGGCAATCAACAAGCCGCCGCCGCCCTCAACGAACGTCACCAGCGTCGCGGCGGCCGCATCGCTGATGGGGACGTCGTTGAGGATCACGAGGCGCGCGCGATTTATCGCGTCGCCGGCAAGTGCTTCGGGCGCCTGCAGCGCGGTATCGAATCGCGGTTGCTCGCCGATGGCGAGCGCACGCGACAAATACAGGTTCTGCTCGCCGCGTCCCTGCGACACGAGCACGACCGGCACCGGCGCGGCGGGCGTGGCGACGAAGTGAAAGACGTTGTCGCGCTCGAGCGCATCCACCGGTTGGCCGGGATTGCCGAGCCGCACCGAGGCTTTGGTATTTGCCGCGGTAATGGTCAGCGGCGCAAAGGTCACCGACGCCGAAGCGTTTGGTGCCGCGCTGATCTGCAGGTCCTGTACCGCTCGGCCGTCGACCTCGAGATGGATCGGCACGTTGTTGGCGGCCTCGCCGCTGCGATTGAGGACGTTGGCGGTGACGGTAATGCGTTCCTGCCCGCCCTCGCGCGCGCGCAGCAGTGCCACAGGCGTGACCGCGAGGTTGAGGCCGGTCGCCCCTTCCACCACCACCGGCGTGATCTGGGTGCCGCCGGGCACTCGCAGCGTGTCGTCAGGTAGCCACCCTGCGCGCTGGAAGTCGGAGACGACCATAATTTCTTTGCGCGGCAACAGTGAGTCGGCGAGCAGGCTGCTGGCCAGCTTCAAAGCAGGTCCGAATTTCGTTGCGCCGGCGCCTGGTTGTGCCGACGTGACTTCCGCAATCGCCCGCGATCGATCGGGCGTCGAACGCACCACCACTTCGGCGACGTCGGCAAACAGCACCACCGAGATGCGATCGGCGGGCGTGGTGGCGGCGAGCGCCTGCTCCACAGCGCGCTGCGCCCGCGACCAGGTGTCGCCGTAACCCATGCTGTAGGAGCGATCGACGAGCAGGACGATGTCGCGCGCACCACCGGCGGCCGCCGACAACTCGGAGCCGCGCAGGAACGGCCGTGCGAATGCGGCGACAATCAGGGCCAGTGCCGCCAGTCGCAACATCAACAACGCGATGTCGCGAAGCCGCCGCCGCTGCACCGACTCATAGGGAATCTTGCGCAGGAACATCAACGACGGAAACTCGACCACCGACTTGCGCTCTTTCTGCGTCAGGTGGATCACGATCGGCACGGCCAGCGCGCCGAGCGCGAGGAAGAACAGCGGCGCGAGGAACGACATCGGTTACCTAGTCCTCGCCAGGCGCTGCCGCATCGACAGGAACCGGAACAGCGCGAAATCGAGCGGCATGCCGGTGTTGAGCAACATGTAATCCACCGGCTGCTGCGCGGCCTTGCGGCTCAGCGTGTCGATGTGCGACTGCACCAGCGCGCGATAGTCGCTGGCGAGCTTCACCGGCACGACCGGCATCTGGTCGCCGCTCTCCATGTCTTCGAAGCTCGAGGCCTCGGTGAACGAAAAGTCGATCTCCTGCGGATCCAGGATGTGGAACAGCACCACGTCGTTGCCGCGATGCACGATCGGACCGACGGCGTGGAAGATCTCTTCCGGCTCCGCGTAGAAATCGGAAATCACCACGATGATGCCGCGGCGTCCGAAGTGTTCGGCCAGCTTGCGCAGCGGCGCCACGAGTTGCCCCGGGTTCGCAGGCTTGGCGCGATCGAGCGTATGCAGGACCACATCGAGATGCTTGGCTGACGGCGGCACGTGCTCGATCACCTGCGAGTCGAACGTGATCACGCCGACCCGATCGCGCTGCGCGTTGGCGAGGTAGGCCAGGCATGCCGCCAGCGTCTTGGCGTAATCGAGCTTCGAGATCTTCGCGCCGAACCCCATCGACTTCGACACGTCGAGCAGCACCGAGAAGTTGGCGTTGGAGTCGGCCTCGAATTCCTTGATGTAGTACTTGTCGGTGCGCGCGTAGACGCGCCAGTCGACGCGGCGGATGTCGTCGCCGGCCACGTAACCGCGGTGCTCCGCAAAGTCGACCGAGGCGCCGAAGAACGGCGAGCGATGTGTGCCGTTGATCAGGCCGTCGACCACCGTCTTCGCAATCAGCTCGAGGTTGCCGATCCGCGACAACACGGCCGGGTCAACGAACCTCGCGCCGGGAACTGGTGAAGTAAGTGCCATGTCGTTACCGGCGGGCCTGAAGACCCGTCGCCACGTACTCAGTGCTCATTGCCCGTTGCCTTTCACATCCCCGAGCGCGGCGACGGCACCGATTCGAGCAGCTTGTCGATCAGCGAATCGCTCGTTACGCCCTCCGACTGGGCGTGGAAGTTGGTGAGCACGCGGTGACGCAGCACCGCGTGCGCCACGGCGCGAATGTCGTCAAAGCTGACGTGATAGCGCCCGCTCGTCAACGCCCGTGCCTTGCCCGCCAGGACGAGGTACTGCGCGGCGCGGACGCTGGCGCCGAACGCAATCCACTTTTTGATCGCCTCCGGGCAGCTGGCGTTCTTCGGCCGGCTGGCGCGCACCAGGTGCAGCGCGTAGCGCATCACCGGATCCGCCACCGGCACGCGGCGCACCAGGCGCTGGAACGCGATCAGATCCGGCCCGCTCACCGGCCGCTCGAACGTCGGCTCCAGGATCGCCGTCGTCGTCTTGACCACCATGAACTCCTCGTCTTCGGGCGGATGCTCGATGACGATGTGGAACATGAAGCGATCGAGCTGCGCTTCCGGCAGCGGATAGGTGCCCTCGAGCTCGATTGGATTCTGGGTGGCGAACACGTAGAACGGCTCTTCGAGTTTGTAGGTACGGCCCTGGATCGTGACGCGGTGTTCCTGCATCGCTTCCAGCAATGCCGACTGCGTCTTCGGCGGCGTGCGGTTGATTTCGTCGGCGAGCACGATGTTGGCGAAGATCGGCCCCGGCGAGAACACCATCTGGCGGCGGCCGGTAGCGGCGTCTTCCTGGATGATGTCGGTGCCGGTGATGTCGGACGGCATCAGGTCCGGGGTGAACTGGATGCGCGAAAACTTCAGATCGAGCACCTTCGCCATGGTGTGGATGAGCAAGGTCTTGGCGAGGCCCGGCACGCCGACGATCAGGCTGTTGCCGCCGACGAACAGGGTCAACAGGATCTGGTTGATGATGTCGTCCTGACCGACGATCTGCTTCTTGAGCTCGGTGATGATGCGATCCCTGCCCACCTTCATGCGATCGGCAAGTGCGACATCATCCGGCGTATTCATCTCAATCGTTTCCAAAAGGCCGCTCCTTCGCTACCGGTGCACTTCGCACCCTGTGCACCCTGCACACCCTAGTGAGTCATGGCATACAGAACGTAATTCACGCCGAACTTATACGCTTCGTTCGATAAATCCACGGGCACGTAACCAGTGTCGGAAAACTCCCACATCTCGCCGAGATCGTGGTTGTAGTTGGCAACCGCCAGCAAGCGTTTCCCGGGGTCGTTGTCTTCGAAGATGCCGTGCCATTCAACGACACCGTAGTAGCCTTCCACATCGTCTAACGAATTGATTTCGAAAAAAGAATGAAAAATCGGATGGCTGGCATCGAGCCGCTGCCACGATGCGTCGGGCAGCACGCGACGCATCTGCGCCGTCAGGTTGTACATGTGATCCTCGCGGAAGTCGTCGAAAATCACGAAGCCGCCCTTCTGCAGATAGGCGCGTAATCCTTCCATCTCGGCCTCGTCCATCGTCCAGAAGCCGGGTTCCGACATGTAGGCGATGGGAAACATCGACAACTCCGGATCGTCGAGCGTGCGGATGTTGCCCTGATCGAGGAACGTCCTGAGAAAGGTCAGTTCGTTGAGAATCTTGAGGAAGTTGAACTCGGCGCGCGGAAAATCGTGCGCCCATGGCGGCTCACCGCGGAAGAAACGCCCTTGCGCGAGCTGCGACGCGGCGCCGTAGCGGATGCGCACGAAAGAAAACCGGCCGTCGTATGCGGTGGTGGCGTCGTAGCCAAGCGGCGACACACGGCGGCGTTCGCGACCAAATCCGCCTTCGCCCTGCTCGAAGCGCTCGAGGGCTACGGCGGACAGGCCACTGGCAGCAATCAAGATCGTGAGCGCGGCACTACGCGTAGCCGACAGCACGCCGGTACCCCCATTCCGCGCACAGCAACCCGACCAGCAGCATCAGCACAATCGGCATGTGCCACAGGTCGTGCTCTTCGACGGTGGTGACGCCGCGTCCGGTGTAGCGGAGGTCCTCGGCGAGCGAGTTGGTATCGCCCGCTTCGTAAAAGCGGCCACCGGTTTCATCGGCGATCCGCCGCAGCGTGCCGGCATGCATCGTCGCGTCGAAATATTCGGCGTCGCCGGGCGCGGCGCGGAAATGCGTGACCGCGGAGCCGACCACCTTGCCGCCGCGCGTCGCATCGAGCCGTGCTTCGTACCAGCCGGGTGCCTTGGTGGGAATCGCCGCCGCGTACTCACCGGGATTTTCTCCGTCCCACGACATCGGCACGTCGATCACCGTGCCGTCAGGCCCCGTGACGGTGACCAGCACCGAGGCGTCATTCAACTCGACGAAGGACGGATCCACGACGTTGGCGACCAACTGCGCGGCTTCGCCGGGCTCGACGCGTTCGGTTGCAAACGTCGGCTCAACCTGGTCGGGCACGCCATCGACGAGCCAGCGCAGCATCTGCCGCCAGAAATTTTCGTGCGTCAGATCGTCAACCGCGATGCTGTGATGCATCTGCCACATCCACGAGTCCTGCGGCAGGAACGCAAACGTCTTGCCGCGCCCGTAGCGTTGATGCACGAGCATCGGCTGCTCGGCGCGATTCTCGTCGGTGCCGGTCAGCAGCACCGTGGCACCGGGCTTGACGCCGCTGATGCGATTCACTGTGGTGATCACCGGCAAGCTGTTCCACTTTTCCATCGACGCCGCTTCGGTGGCCGCCAGCTGCGTCACCGCTGTGGCCATACCGGCGCGCGTCGGCTTCACGTTCAGGCGCGAGACCACGCCCTTGGCCTGGACGTTGCCGCGATCGAGCAGCACCGGCAACACGTCGGCGACCGGTGTCCCGGCGTAGCCCCCTTCGGCCAGCGCGCGCGGACCGCCCAGCATCAACAGGCCGCCGCCCCGCTTGTCCACGAACTCGGCGATCATCCGCAGCTGATCGCCAGTGAGCGCCGCCGCCTCGAGGCTGCCGATGATCAGCGCGCGATACGAGAAGAGCTCTTCACGCGTCTTCGGAAAGCCGGCGACGAGCTCGTCAGGACCGTCAACACCCTGGCGCAAATATTTATTGTCGGCGGTGCGAATCAGGCTCGTGACGATGATGTTGTCGCCGTCGGGGATGGCGCGGCGGATGAACTTGTATTCGAAACGCGGCTCGCCTTCGAAGTAGAGAATCTTCTCCTTGCGATCGCGCACGTCGATCAACGCCTCGCGCGCGTTGTTCTCGGCGACGAGCTCGCCTTCCTGCGGCGAGACGCGGAACCGCAGCACCCGCGGCCCGGCTTCGTTCACGGTGAAGCGCACGGGAATGGACGCCGGCACGCCGGCATCGGGCAACGACACCTCCTGCGTGCTGACGAGCGTGCCCTCGTCTTCGACATCGAGCGTCACCTTCTGCCCGTCGAAGCCGGATTGCGACAGCACCACGTCGACCATCAACGTCGTGCCCTTGAGCGCGGTTTTCGGCGTCGCGACGCGGCCCACCTGGATATCTTTCGAGAGCGTTGCCTGGCCGACGCCAATCGTGAACACCGGCAACGTCTCCGCTTTCAGCGCCAGCAACGCTTCGCCCAGCGCCGTGTCCGCCGTGTCGGCGCCATCGCTCACCATCACGAGCCCGGCGACAGGCAGCCCGGCGAGCTCCTGGCGCACGCCCGATAGCGCGGCCCCGAGCCGCGATTGCGACCCGGCGAACGTCAAGTCGCTTTCCTGCGTGGTGCGCGTGGCCGCGTTCGAAAAGCGGAACGTGCGCACGGTGAAGCGGTTCGACAGCGCCTGCAGGATGCCGCGCGTCTGATCGCCGAACTCACTCTTCACGTAATTGGCGCGCGGCTGGCCGTCGACATCGGCAATCTGCATGCTGCGCGAGTCGTCCAGGAGCACGCCGATGAAGTTCTGCTGCGGTGACGCGGCGCGCACCACGAGCAGCGGCCGGAACAGGCAGATCAGGATCACCGCCAGAATCGCGAGCCGGATGCCCGCCAGCGCGACGCGGTCGCGAGTGCGGCCGCGGCCCGATCGATAGGCATAAATCGTCAGCGCCGCCCCGGCGCCGACCAGCGCCGCCGCCACGTACGATCCGGTCGTCGGCGCGAAGCGGTATTCGCCCTGGCTGAAGACGACGGGGGAAAGCTCGAAGAAGAACCTGAAGATGGCGTCGAACACGGAATTTCTCAGGATTGTATTTCAGACGCGGGCCGCGTGCGGAAAGCCGATCTAAGATTGAAGAAAAGGAAGCCCGACCATGCTGGCTACGATTCCCGTCACCAAGACTGCTTCTTCACGCCTGACGCCAGAGCTTCGCGATAACTCTCCCTTCGGCGCCGTCTTCAGCGACCACATGCTGCTGGTCGACTACGCCAACGGGAAATGGGGCGATCCGCGCATCATTCCGTACGGTAACCAGCCGCTCGCGGCCGCCCCGGCCGTGGCCCATTATGGCCAGGGAATTTTCGAAGGCTTCAAGGCTTTCCCGCGCCCGAATGGCGGCGCGGTGGTATTTCGTCCCACCGCCAACCACGCGCGCATGAACAACACTTGCAAGCGCATGGCGATGCCGGAGATCCCCGCGTCGATCTTCGTTGATGGCACGTTGGCCCTGGTGCAGCTCGATCGCGGCTGGATTCCCGAAACGGACAACAGCGCGCTCTACGTCCGGCCAGTAATGTTCGCCACGGGCGAACAGCTCGGCGTGCGGCCTTCGGAGACGTTCCGCTTCGTGATCGAAACGTGCCCGAGCGCCCCGTACTTCACCGGATCGGTGGATCTGCTGGCGGAAGAAACCTACGTGCGCGCCTTCCCGGGCGGCACTGGCGCGGCCAAGTGCGGCGGCAACTACGCCGGCAGCATGGTGGCGTCGCTCGAAGCGCAGAAGAAGGGCTATCACAACGTGCTCTGGCTCGACGGCATCGAGCGCAAGTTCGTCGAGGAAGCGGGCTTGATGAACGTGATGTTCGTGATCGACGGCAAGGTGGTCACGCCGCCGCTCGGCGGCACCATCCTCCCCGGCATCACGCGCGACAGCGTGCTGACGCTGCTGCGCGATCTTGGCGTCACGGTTGAAGAGCGGCGCATCAGCATCGACGAAGTGTTCGATGCGCACGCAGGCGGCACGCTGCAGGGCGCGGCCGGTGTGGGTACGGCGGCGGTGATCGCGCCGATTGCGCGCATTGGCTACAAGGGCCGCGACATCAAGGTCCCGGCGATGGATGCGCAGAACCCGTTGATGCGCGCGGGTGCCGAACTGGAAGGCATTCGCTCGGGCAGAATCGCGGATCGCCACAACTGGTTGATGTCGATATAGCAATCGGCAAACCCAATCTGCAATCAGCAATCTGCAATCTCCAATGAGGTTTGCGTGCCTTATTTTGCGTTGATGTACGACGTCGTTGACGACTTCGTGAACAAGCGGACGCCCTTTCGTCCGGCGCATCTCAAGGAGGTGCGCGAGGCGCATGCGCGCGGGGAGTTGATCATGGCCGGCGCCCTCGGCGAACCTGCCGGCGCGCTGCTCGTGTTCCGGGGCGCCGACAAGACGGTTGCCGAGAATTTCGCCAACGCCGACCCGTATGTGAAGCAAGGCCTCGTGAAAGCATGGCGGGTCCGGCCATGGACCGTTGTCGTCGGACAGGACCCGTCCGAGACCCCGCCTGGCCTACCCAGCTAGTCGCGCCGCGATCGCCTTCGCAATCACCTCGCCGTGGAACCGTCCGTTCTCGATGAACACGGTTCCCGTGCGCTTCCCTGCCACCTGCCCGCCGGCCACGAATAACCCGGCCACGTTCGTCTCGTAGTTGTCGACGTTGTAGCGCGGCGCCAGCGTGTCGGGATTGATCTCGATGCCAATCCCGCGCATGAAGGCGGCGTCGGCCTGGTACCCCGTCAACAACAACACGGTTTCCGCCGGCAGCGTGACGCCGGTGTCGAGCACGACGTCGTTGGGACGAATCTCCACGACGCGGGCGTTGAAGTGCGCGGCGATCGAGCCTTCTTTCACGCGGTTCTCGATGTCGGGCTTGACCCAATACTTCACCGATTCGCCAAACCCGGCGCCGCGATGCACCATGGTCACGTGGCCGCCGGCACGATAAATCTCGAGCGCCGCTTCCACTGCCGAGTTCTTGCCACCGACGATCACCACGCGCTGCCGGTAATGCAGGTGTGCTTCCTTATAGAAGTGAGAGACGTGCGGCAAATCCTCGCCCGGCACGTTCAGCATGTTCGGCTTGTCGTAATAGCCCATCGCCAGCACCACGTTGCGCGCTTCGCGAACGCGCGTCACACCGCGCGACGTGCGCGACTCGACCGTGAACGGCTCGCCATCAGCGCCGGGCTGGATCGACACCACCTCTTCGTGGAGCGACACCTGCAGCTGAAAGGTGTCCACCACCTTGCGGTAATACTGCAGCGCTTCGGCACGCGTCGGCTTGTCATAGGGCGTCGTCAATGGGATGCCGCCGATCTCCATCAACTCAGGCGTAGTGAAGAAGACCATGTTGAGCGGGAAACGGACGATCGCGTCGACCAGCGCCCCTTGCTCAACCACCACGTAATCCAGACCGAAGTGTTTTGCGGCAATAGCGGTGGCGAGCCCGGATGGGCCGGCACCAACGATCAAGACGTCACGTACAGGCATAAATGCCGATTGTAACTGCTGGCCTTGGCCCGGCGTCCCGATGGCCTGATGGCCCGATGGCCTGATGGCCCGATGGCCTGATGGCCTGATGGCCTGATGGCCTGTTGGCCTGTTGGCCCGCCAAGCGTAAGATGCGCGCTATGCGCGTGTTGATCGTGACTGTCTTGATTGCGGCGCTGACATCGGCGAGCCAGGCCCAGACCCCGAGCCCCACGCCCCAAACGCAAAGCGCCAAGCCCCAGGACCCGCAGCCCGTGTTCCGCGCCGGCATCGAGCTGGTGACCGTGGACGTGACGGCACTTGATTCGAACGGCCGGCAAGTCACCGACCTGTCACCCGCCGACTTCGAAGTCGAGATCGACGGCGATCGGCGCCAGGTTGCATCTGCTGAATACGTTCGCTCCGTCGATCCGCTGCGCACCATCGGCACGCCGCACAAGGTCGTTGTTCCGGACGAGACCTTCTCGTCGTCGAACTCCAAGGGCGCGCCAAGCGGGCGCCTGATCCTGATCCTGGTCGACCAGGGCAACATTCGCTCCGGGTCGGCGCGCGCGGTGATGAACAACGCGAAAAAGTTCGTCGACACGCTGACGCCGGAGGATCGTGTCGCGGTGATCGCGGTGCCCGGACCTGGCGAGCTGGTCGACTTCACCCCCAATCACGACCGGGTCCGCGAGTCGCTGTTGCGCATCGTCGGCCAGGCCAACGCCATCAGGAGCCGGTTCAATCTCTCGGTCACGGAATCGATCGCGATCTACATGCGCGCTGACGCGCAGATGGCGCTCCAGGTGATTCTGCGCGAGTGCGGCCAGGTGGTGACTGCCTCCGAGGCCGAACGCTGCGAGCGCGAAGTGGAACAGGACGCCGCGGAAGTCGTGAGCGAAGTACGCCAGCGCACGGCCGATTCGGTGCACGGAATGCGCGCGGTGTTGAAAAGCCTGGCCGGGCTCGAAGGGCCGAAGTCGGTGATCCTGATCTCGGAAGGGTTGATCTTCGAAGGGCTCGGCAACGAAACCGACGATCTCGCATCGGCCGCCGCGGATTCGCGCGCGACGCTCGACATCCTGCTGCTCGACGTGCCGATGTTCGACGTCGCGCAAACGACGCGACCAACGACGCCGCGGGAAGATCGCAACCTGCAGGTCAGCGGTCTCGAGCAGCTGGCCGGCGCGGCGCGCGGCAACCTGTACCGCATCAACGTCACGGCCGACTACGCGTTCGATCGCATCTCGCGCTCGCTCGACGGCTACTACCTGCTCGGTGTTGAATCGCGCCCGGACGATCGCAACGGCCGCCGGCACCGCTTGACGGTCAAGACCGCGCGTCGAGGCGTCACCATCCGATCGCGGCGCACCTTTCTCACCACAGTGTCGGCGAAAGCAACCACGCCTGAAGACGCCGTCAACCGCGCGATCCGTTCGCCGCTGCCGATCAACGATTTGCCGATGAAGGTGTCGACGTGGACCTACAAGGAACCGGGCACCAACAAGGTTCGCGTGCTGATCGCTGCCGAAGTCGAGCGCCTCGTCGATCAGCCGCTCGATTACACCACCGGCATGGCGTTCGTGAATCGCGACGGCCGCGGTGTCGGCCCGGCGACGACAATGAAGCGCCTGGTCGAGAAGCCCGGTGATCCGGGCACCGCGATTTTCACCGCCATGATGACGATCGATCCGGGCCAATACCGATTGATCCTGTCGATGGCCGACAGCGAGGGACGCGTCGGCAGCGTGTCGCGCGCGGTGACGGCGTGGCAAATGGACGCGACGGCGCTGACGCTCGGAGACCTGCTGGTCAGCGGCATCAACGTCGCGAACAAGGACGGCCTCGAGCCCGCGATCGAACCGGCGATCGCCACCGGACACATGGCGGCGATGATGGAGGCGTACGGTTCACAGTTGGCCGGCCTCGAGGGGACACTCGAAATCCTGGCGGATGACGACAGCCCGCCGCTGGCGACGGCGCCAATGCGAATTGGCACGGGTTCGTCGCCGGAAATCGCGACGCTGAGCGCGCAGTTCAGCACCACTGCGCTGCCGCCGGGCCGCTATCTCGCGCGCGGCACGATCAGGCAGGGCGGCAAACCGCACGGCCATCTCGTGCGCCCGTTCCGCATCGTCGCCGACACCAGCACCAACGCCGCCGCGGCCCCGTCTGCCGGCGGTGCCCTGCCGGCGGCGCTGATTAACGTGCTGCTTGGCGGACTGTCGGCATTCGATCGCAAGGAACTCCTTGCACCCGAGGTGCTCACGTCGATGTATGCCGCCGCTGAGAACCGGGCTTCGGGCTCGAAGGCGGCGATCAAGGAAGCACGCGCCGGCGACCTCGGTGGCGCGGCGATGACTGCGCTGGGCGACAACGATCAACCGCTCGCCACGTTCCTGAAAGGTCTCGAGCTGTACCAGCAGGCGCAACTCGATCGCGCCGCGATGCAATTCCAGAATTCGATGCAGATGGCACCGGCCTTCACGCCGTCGCGGTTATACCTGGGTGCGACGCTCGCGGAAGGCAACCGGCCTCGCGAGGCAGCAGGATTGCTCCAGAGCGCGGCGAACACTACGCCGCCGAACTACGCGATCGCGCGCCTGGCGGGACAGGAGTGGATCAAGGCGGGCCAACCCGCACTTGCGATCGCGCCGCTGGAACTCGCTATTCAGCAACCGAAGCCGGATCCGCGCGCGCGCAAGCTGCTGGGGCTTGCATATGTGCTCGGCGGCCGCCCCGCAGACGCGATGGCCGCATTGACGCCGTATCTCGAGACAGCGCCGTCAGATCCTGCTGCGCTGCTGGCCGCCATGTTTGGCACCTACATCCGGCATCTCAACGCGCCGCAGCCGGCGACGCTCGCCGCCGACCGCGCCAACATGGCGAAGTGGTCGAAAGCGTATTCGGCGGCGAAGGGACCAATGCAGCCACTGGTCAGTGCCTGGGTGCAGCACGTGCAGCAGCTGAAGTAGCAGGAGAACGGACGAAAGAGAGACCCTTTCTCGCGTTCTCCTGTTGAACGCTACGAGACGGCTTTGTCGGTGATGTAGAGACCTTTGTCGATGATCGCGAAGGCCTCTGCGAGTTCCTGCTCCGTGATGATCAGCGGCGGATTGGTGAAGAAGCCGTTCCATCGCACGAAGGTGTAAAGGCCT
>DASVFC010000698.1:0-5251 GCA_036380235.1 Vicinamibacterales bacterium | reverse complement strand
ATGATGTCGGGTTCGGGCAGCGGCGGGCTCGAGGTCAAGGTGGTCTCGGTATTGCCAGGCTCGCCAGACACGCCAAGGGTGATGTCGTAGTTGTTCGCCTCGGTGTTCATCACCAGGTCGAATGACGGATAGATGCGGCGGTCTTCGATGAACGTCACCTGGCCGCGTTCGATCTCGAAGGTGCGCTCGTTCAACGTCACCAACCCGCCTTCCGCCACTTCGAGGCGGCCCAACAGACCGGTTTCGTACGGCGTGCCGACCACGCGCAGATCGGTGGTCACCTCGGCCTTGGCAAGGTTGTTGTCGACCAGGATCGGCGTAGCGGTGTCGACGTTGACGTTGAACAGTACCTGCTCGAGCAGCGGGTTGCGTTGCGGCGTCAGCTCCAGCGTCCGCCGCGCGGTGATGGTGGCGAGCAGACCGGTGTCGAAGTTGATGTCGCCGGTGAGGCCGGCTTCCTGAATGGTCACCTGCCCGGCCACCACGATGTCGTCGCCCTGCGAGCGAATCGCGATGTCGGAATCCGACAAGCTGCGCAGATCGAGCGGCGCATCGAATGCGAAGTCTCGCGTTTCGATCTCGACGTTGACGTCCCGGACGCCGCCACCCTCGATCGCCAACCCGCCCTTTCCCGTCAGCGTGCCGCCGTTGACGTTGGCGGTCAGCGTGGAAATGGTGAGCCGGTTGCCATCGAGATCGAGCCTGGCGTTTAGCGCTTCCGCGGCGATGCTTGGCTCATCGACCACCACCGCGCCGTCGCGAACCTCGACGTTGCCGCTGAGTATTGGTTCCGCCACGGTGCCGCGAGCGACGATGTCGATCGTGGAGGCGCCCTCGGCGCGCACGCGGTCGGTCACGATCGAGATCGCCGCGATGTTCAGGTTGCCATCGACGTCGAGGTTGATCGGTCGCGCGTCGGTGAGTCCGACGGTTCCGGATGCCGCGAGCGTACCGACGGATCCACCGAGATCGAACCGCTGCACCGTCATTACGCCATTGCTGACGGCGATCGCCGACGGCCCTTTCTGTTCGAGCGTCAGGCCGTTAAATCCAAGCTGCAGATCGCGAAACGCGATGGTCCCTTCGGCTTCGCGAATGTCAGGGCGCCGCGCAGCGATGTCGGCGTCGAACGAAATGCGGCCGCTGAGTCCGGCCGGCGCACCAGGAATTGCGCTCGGGTCCAGCCCTTCGAGGCGCGCCTTGATGACGGCAGGGCCGCCACGGCGCGGAATCTCAACGGGCAGTGCGGGGACGAGATCGAGCGGCACTCGCGCCGACAGCTCTATCTGCGCCGTGCCCCATGATGCACTCAGCTGGTCGACAACGGCCTCCCCATTGGCAATGGTCGCGGTGACCGACAGGTTGCTCAAGCCCGGCTCGATACGCGGCGACAGGATCAACGCGTCCTGCAGCGCCAGCTTGAGGTTCGGATCGATCGCCTTGAGCGTCCCCTGCAACGACCCGGTCAGCGTGAGACGACCGTCGGCGGCGAGATCCGTCCCGACCGGCGCGTACTGGATCAACGTGGCAAGGTTGGCATCAGCGTTGATGGTGATCGTTCCGGGCGCCGATCGATCGAGCAGCGGCAGGTTGCCGGCCATCTCGATCATCGAATCCTGCGCCAGCACGCGCAGCCGATCGATCGTCAAGCGTTCGTCTGCATAGCGCAGCGCCGCCGCTCCATCGATGCGGAACGGCATCTGCCGCCACGCCCCTTCGAAGGTGTCGATGGTGGCCTCTGCCGTGCCACGCTGCGGATCGGCCACCGGTCCGCTGGCCTCAACGTGAGCGCGAACGCGGCCTTCGAGCGGCGTGTCCAGCTTGACCGGCAGCGTCGCGAGGTCGAGATTGTTCACGTCGGCAACGATAGCCGCCTGGTACGGCGAGTCGATCTGGACGTCGGACTTCGCGCTCAACGCGAATTGTTTAGAGGTTGCAACCGTCGAGGCGACGCGATTAGCGAGTGTCGTATCGCTGACGAGATCGCCGATCGCGTACTCACCAACGATGAGATCGCCGGCACGCAGGTTGATCTGTCCGCCCGGGTTCGCCACCGTGCCGGCGCCGCGCGCAGTGAGATCGATCGCCCCCGTTACGCCGCGCCCGCCGGGCAGCACGAACGACAACAGACGGATGTTTTCGGATCGCATATCGATCCCGTACCGTCGCGCATCGAGCTCGTACGATCCGGTGGCGACGATGCGGCCGTTGCCGTCTGGCTGGGGCTTGTCGAGTTGCAGCGACGTAACGTCCACTCTTCTACCCGCCACGCGCGCGTCGGCGACGAGCGTGCCCCAGGTTTCGTTGTACGCGACCAGGTTGTCGCCCTGCAGCCTGATGGTGCCCGACGGTTGCGCGACAGTACCGCCGATCTGCGCCGTTGCCGTCACCACGCCCGTGGCGGGAATATCGCTACGCTCGAACGCCTTTAGCAGCCCGTCGATCTGCAGCGCGTCCGCCGTCACGTTGAGTTGCAACCGGCGTGAGCCCTGCAGGCCGACCACCCCCGTCGCACTCGCGCGGGCACCCTGCCAGAGCACATCCAGGCGATCGATCGCGAGCGCATCGCGCCGATACGCAAGGTCGCCAGTGAGCTTGATGGCCGAGGCCTCGCCGATGCTGAGTAACGGTGCGTCGATCGCCGCCGTCACCACCGGCGCGCTGAGCGTGCCCCCAATGCGGCCGTCGGCCGATAGCGCCCCGGCAATCGGCATTGGCGCCAGCGAGCCGCGGCGGCGGCCGAGGAACGCCTCGACGGCGGCGATCGTCGTTTGCACGTTGGCGGCGCGGGCCTGCACTTCGCCGGCCATTGCGCGTCGATCGGTGATCGTGACGCGGCCGTTCACTTCCGCGCCCGCCGCGCGAACGTTGCGCAACGTCGCCACGGCGCGCTCGCCGCTCCCGCTGACGTCGATGCGACCGCCGATCGGCAGCGTCGACGCAGCGGCAAGGGAACGGGTCGGGGTCAGCGACAATTGCGCATCGCCGGTGGCGGCGGCGTAGTTGGTGCCGGTCCATTTCGCGTTGACGCGGCCATCCACGCGCGAGGCGACGCGGTAGTCCAGTCCTACCGATCGCATCACCGATTCGGCGTCGAGGGCTTCAATGGTGGCGTTGAGGTGCGACTGCCCCGACACCCCAAATGCCAACTCACCCTCGCCTGAAATCGTGCCAACCGGACCACGGATGTCGAGACGCGTAATGCGCAAGTGTTCCGCGCCCATCTGGTAGGTGGCGGTGGTGTCGACAGTAAGCCCGGTCAGATCGCGATAGCTCACGCCGGTGCCGGTAATGCGGCCGTCGATCTCGAGCGCGTCAACGGCGCCTTTCAGCGTGCCCTCGGCGCTCACCTGGCCTGCCACCGGATCGGCAATCTTCGCGACGCGGGCGACGCGCGCCGCGTCGAACGTGGCTTGAAACGAAAGATCGGCAATCGGCTGCTCGAATGGCCCGAAGCTGCCGCTCGCATTCAGCTGCGCACCTTCGGCGACAAGTTCCGCACGTTCGATGCGGACGTCATCGCGGCCGAGGTCGAGCGTCGTCGCAATGCGATCGATCGTTGCCGATCGCTGCTGCAACCGCACCGTGCCACTGCCGGCTTCGATCGTCACGGCATGACGATCGGTGAGCGCGTTGCCGTTCATCGTCAGCGACGCGCTCGGCAGCGTGATGTCGATGTCGCGTTGACGGTTCTCGTAACGAAGGTTGGCGTTGGGAACGCGGAGATCGGCGATCAGGTAAGCGATCGGCCGGCCGGGATTGTCGGGATCGGCCGGCTTGCGCGGCAGGTTGTCGACGCCGTCTTCGTTGACGAAGTAATGCAGCCGCACGCCCTCGACGGTGCCGGCCTCCAGCACATACCGCCCACGAATGAGCTGCCAGGTGCTCAGGTCGAAACGCGCCCGATCGAGTTCGAGGAACGGCGGCGCGTCTTTCAAGCGCGGCGAATAGACCCGGACGTTGCGAAGGTCGCCGCCGAGGCCGAACACGTTGTAGCGGAACCCTTCGTTCTCGAACGTGATGTCCTGCTGCGCCAGCAGCTGGGTGACCTTGCGTTCAACGAAACGCCGCGCCGGCGGGGTTTGGACCGCGAGGGCGGCGATCAAGATCACCGCCGCGAGCGCCGCGAGCGTGATGGCAAGGCCGCGCAGGACCCGGCGTCCGCGCGGCCGCGGTGCCCCTTCCTGTGGTGACAGCTCCGCCATACGCGGCGGGCTAATGCACGTCGCTTACCAATTCACATCCGGAGACGATTCCGCATCGTCGGCCGACGCGGCGAACGCTGGGAATGGCTGGATCGCAGGGCGGAACGAACGGCTTCCGTGGTGAGGCCATAGACGAAGTGCGACAGCAGTCCATAGGCGAGCAGACCCGCAGACGCTTCGCGAGGCCCCCGCGACAGCCCCAGCGCGGGCACGATGCCCTCGTCTGCAACGGCCCATACTGCGGCACCAAAAGGGACACCGGCGGCCGCCGTCACACGGGAATCCAACTCAGCCGCTAAACCATAGGCAGCGCCGTTGAGAGCGCCGAATGCCAAATGTACGAACTCGCCAGCCATCTGTTTCGCGCGTGGATCACTCAGTTCATACCCGACCACCGACAACGCCGCGTTGGCCACGCGCGCAGTTGCGTCGTCCGAAGCATTGCCAAGGGCCTGAGCGGGCTGCGGTCCGCGGCCCGTCCGCGGCAAACCAATCGTGGCGTCGTCCGCCTCCCGGCCCTGGCCCGTTTGCGCCGCCAGCCGTTGAAACAGATTCATCGCCAGCGCGCCGGCGACGCCTGCGAGCGCGCCAGCCAGTGCTCCGTGCAAAGGGGATCTCTTCATGACTTGTGCTATAGCAACTCGCTTGCCGTCGGCACATCGCTGTGCTTGAAGCGTTGATGCCGATGCGAAGGTGATAATTAACGGATGGATGTGACGGTCAAGCAACAACCGGAGTTGCGCGTTGGGACGGTGAGACACATCGGCCCGTACGTGCGCATCGGCCAGGCGTTCGAGCGGCTTGGTGCCTTGATGTCGGCGGCCAAGCGGCCGCCCGGCGCGTTGTTGCTGGCGCTGTATTACGACGACCCGCTGGCAACGCCGGAAGACCGCCTGCGATCAGATGCGGCGATGTCGTTCCCCGCAGGGTTCGACCTGCCGGCGGGCTTGATCGAGCGACGGGTAGGGGCGGGCAAATATGCCAGCGCGATTCACATCGGATCCTACGAGCACCTCGGCAAGGCATGGACGTCGCTTCGCGAGACC
>DASVFC010000697.1:0-2323 GCA_036380235.1 Vicinamibacterales bacterium | reverse complement strand
CGCTGACGCTCGAGCGTCTCGATCACGTCGTGGGCGAATCGCGACCGCAACGCATCGGCCTCTCGGCCACGCAGCGTCCGGTTGCAGCAGTCGCTCGATTCCTCGTTGGCACGCCGAACGTCTGCGCCGACGTGGCCGATTGCGCGGTGATCGATGAAGGTCATCGTCGCGATCTCGATCTCGCGATCGAGCTGCCGCGTTCGCCGCTCGAAGCGGTGATGGCGCATGAGGTGTGGTCGGAATACTACGATCGCCTGTCGGCGCTGGTGCTTGAGCACCGCACCACGCTGGTGTTCGTCAATACCCGCAAGATGGCGGAGCGCGTCGCACGGCAACTGGCCGATCGGCTTGGCGAGGCCGCCGTTGCCGCCCACCACGGCAGCCTGTCGAAGGAGCGCCGCCTCGACGCCGAACGACGATTGAAGTCCGGGGAAGTCAAGGTCGTGGTGGCGACGGCGTCGCTCGAGCTCGGCATCGACATCGGGCACGTCGACCTGGTCTGTCAGATCGGATCGCCGCGCCGAATTGCCACGCTGTTGCAGCGTGTGGGCCGAGCCGGCCACACCATCCACGGCACGCCGAAGGGAAGGTTGTTTCCCGAGACGCGCGACGACCTCGTCGAATGCGTAGCGCTGATGATGGCGGTGCGGCGCGGCGAGCTCGACCGGCTGATCGCCTACGATCAACCGCTCGATGTACTGGCGCAGCAGATCGTCGCCGAAACCTCGTGCCGCGACTGGACCGAAGACGATTTATTTGCGCTGGTGCGCCAGGCGTGGCCTTATCGCAATCTGAGCGGCGCCGATTTCGATGGCGTGGTCGGCATGCTCGCCGACGGATTTACGACGCGGCGCGGACGTCGTGGCGGCCTCGTGCATCGGGATGAGGTGCACCGGCGGCTGGTGGCCAAGCGATCGGCGCGGCTGACGGCGCTCACCTCGGGCGGCGCGATCCCCGACGTCGCCGATTATCGCGTCGTCCTCGATCCCGATGACACGTTCCTCGGCACGTTGAATGAAGACTTTGCGATCGAAAGCAATGCCGGCGACATCTTTCAACTAGGCAACAGTTCGTGGCGGATTCTCCAGGTCGCGGGCGGCGTGGTGCGCGTGGCGGATGCGCATGGCGCGCCACCGACGATCCCGTTCTGGCTGGGAGAAGCGCCTGGCCGATCGAATGAGTTGTCGGCGTTGGTTGGCGAGCTGCGTGCAGGTGTAGAAGCGGCACTCGGTTCTGATGGTCTCGAGCGTGCAACGGACTGGCTGATCGGTGAAGCCGGCGTCTCCCGTGACGCCGCGATGCAGATCGTCTCCTATCTGGCCGAGACGCTGCGAATCCTCGGCGCGTTGCCCACCGGTAACACCATCATCCTCGAACGCTTCTTCGATGACTCCGGCGGCATGCAGTTGGTGCTGCACGCGCCGTTTGGCAGCCGAGTCAATCGCGCCTGGGCGCTCGCGCTACGCAAGCGTTTCTGCCGCCAGTTCAATTTCGAACTGCAGGCCGCCGCCACCGAAGAAGGGCTGCTGCTGTCGCTGAGCGATCAGCACGCGTTCCCGCTCGCCGACGTGTTCCGCTACCTGCATCCCTCGACGGTGCGGGACATCCTGGTTCAGGCCTTTCTCGATGCGCCGGTGTTTCAGACGCGCTGGCGATGGAACGCCACCGTGTCGCTTGCGGTGTCGCGCATGAACGGCGGCGCGCGCGTGCCGGCCCCTCTGCAGCGCATGCGCGCCGACGATCTGCTCGCGGCGGCGTTCCCCGATGCCGCTGCCTGCATCGAGAACATTCCAGGCGATCGGCAGATTCCCGAACATCCGCTCGTCAGCCAGACGGTGCGCGATTGCCTCGAAGAAGCGATGGACCTTCCACGCCTGGTGTCCATCCTCGATCGCATCCATGCGGGCGGCATCACGTGCGTGGCGCGCGACACCACCGAGCCCTCGCCGCTCTCGCACGAGATCCTCAATGCCAGGCCGTACGCGTTCCTCGACGATGCACCGCTTGAAGAGCGGCGGGCGCACGCGGTGCAGACGCGTCGATCGAGCGGCGATCAGGACACCATCGCGCTTGGCGTTCTCGACGGATCGGCCATTGCGATGGTCCGCGACGAAGCGGCCCCCGACCCGCGAGACGAGGACGAGCTGCACGACACATTGGTGACGCTCGGATTCCTGACCGCTGCCGAGGTGTCTCGCGACGGCGAATGGCAGCCATTGTTCGACGGTTTGGCCAGCAGCGGCCGGGCGACGCGCGCTCGCGCACCAGGCTGGCCATCAGCCGTGTGGGTGGCGGCGGAGCGGCTTCCGGAACTGCGCGCCAC
>DASVFC010000696.1:0-4393 GCA_036380235.1 Vicinamibacterales bacterium | reverse complement strand
GCCGGCGCCTTGATTAACGCCGGCACGTTGGACACCTTCAATGTCCCGATCTCGAGCGTGTCGAGGCGGCCAAGCTGCAGGCCGCGCAAGCCGACCTCGCCTACTCCCGCGCTCAATGTATAGGTGATCGGCCGCACCGTGGCGCTCGACGCCGTCTGCCGCGAAATCGTGGTCAGTTCTGAGCCGGTGTCGAGCACGAAGTCCTGCGGCCGTCCGCCGTTGACCTTCGCCTTGACGATCACTTTCTCGTCGACGACGCGGAAGTCGACCGTGTGGATCTGGTTCTCGGCGGTCTCTTCGATCGCCATCGGTTCACGTTCGGCGAACGAGCGGAGGAAGCGAATCTGCGACCGCGACCACGCCGCCTTGTCGCTGCGATCCTTGTTCGGCAGCAGGTTGACGTAGTTGCCATAAGCCGCCGCGGCCTGTTCGTAGCGCCGCATGCGCTCGAAGATCGAGCCGACGGTGTGATGGATCTCTTCGTCGCGCGGCGACATCTTCAACGCCGCCTGCGCCTCGTTCAAGGCTTCTTCGAGCTTGTTCTGGGAGGCCAGCGCCCGCGCCAGCCCATGGCGGCCGCGCGACAGATCGGGCACCAGCTTCAACGCGTCGTTGAACTCCTGGTGGGCTTCGTCGAACAGGCCCGCTGACCACAACGCGTCGGCGTGAATCGCGAGCACTTCGGCGCTGCGCGGCTCCATCTGCTTGAGGACGTTGGCCTCGCGCTGGGCCTCGATGAACTCGCCCAGCCGCAGCGCCGACTTGACCACGCCGATGCGCGCCTGCGCCGAAACCGTCTTCGATTCCGCCGGGATGGCCTTGCGGAACGCCTCGAGCGCCTCGCGGTAGCGCGTCTCCTCGAACAGCAACGTGCCGAGTTGCAGCTGCAGATTGGCGTCGTTGTTATCGGAGCGCCCCTGGACACCAGACGCCAACGCCGCGAACACGGCGAGGGCTATCAACGCAAAGCGAGGTCGAGTCATGATTCCCTCTCAACACAAGGGTCCCGGCGGGCGCGTCCGGGACCTCTGGCGGATTCTAGCGCGAATTCACTTCTGAAAGTGCTTGGCGTTGATCTCGATGTAGTTCTTCCACTTTTCCGGCACCTCATCCAGGGCAAAGATCGCCTCGACCGGGCACGCCGGGACGCAGGCGCCGCAATCGATGCACTCGTCCGGGTGGATATACAGCTGCTTTTCGGCCTCGAAATCGGCCTCGTCCTTCCGGGGGTGAATGCAGTCAACCGGGCACACGTCAACGCAGGCAGAATCCTTCGTTCCAATGCACGGTTCGGTGATGATGTAAGCCATTCCTCTGGTCCTTTGATCCTTGTCAGTGAAAAGTAGAAATTCGCAGTTAAGAATTAGAAAATCAAAATAGCGGCCACGATGTCATGCGGTGCTTTCCAAAGCCGTGTGCGGCACGTGGCCGAGCCGCATTGAAATCCGGCGAGCCAGGTCCCACGCGCCGCGATGGTGCTCGGTCAGGATCGGCGCATCGTCGGCACCGTGACCAAAGACGCCAACACGTGCAACCTCCTGCCCCGTGTAATCCCGCACCGGCGCACATGTGCAGAACATCCGCTGCACCGCATCAGGTTCGACAGGCGGAGGCCCTAGCCGCACCACCGTCGACTCGGGTTTATTTACTTCCGCGGGCGTCACCAGCTTCAGGCAGCTGAGGCGACGCGTCGCGTGCCGCGGTTTGTCCGCAGCCTCCGGCGAGGCCGGCGCAAAGTAGATCGCGCAATGGCCGGGCATCTCCTTGCCGTAGACCGTACGCATGGCCACCTCGTCGGGCCCGGTGCTCCAGACGTACGTCACTTCCCCGCCCGACGGAATCGCGATGAAGCCGCGATGCGGCGTGCGCAGAACGTACTCGCGCATGATCGGATAGGCGTGTAATCGCAACTCTGAACGGCCAAGCGAGCGGAAGCTGAGGTCGAGCATCTTCAGCGTCAACCCGTAGCGCTGCGTCTCGTCATCCTGGCGCACGTAGCCCCGCCGCCGCAGCACGGCAAGCAGGCGGTGGACGGTGGAGGCGGGTTGACGCAGGGCCCGGGCGAGGTCCGACAGGTTCATTCCGCGGGGTGCGCCGCTCAAGACCTCACAGACTTCGAGCGCTTTGTCGATAGAAGTAAGAGAACCGTTCGCGCGAGGATCCCGTTTATGCGTTTCCATTATGTGGAAAGCAGTTTCAGAAATCTGACTCTACCGTTACGCCCCTTCCCTGTCAAGGCGTTGCGGGCTTAGGATGGTCGTTCGCCGTGTCTAATTCGCTGGTTGGACAGATCCTCGGCCACTACAAGGTCCTCGACCAGCTTGGCGCTGGCGGCATGGGCGTGGTGTACCGGGCCCAAGACACCAAGTTAGGCCGCCAGGTTGCCCTCAAAGTCCTGCCTGCCAGCAGTAATGCGTCGGGCGATGAGGCCGTTGAACGGTTCCGGCGCGAAGCACGCACCGCATCCGCCCTGAATCATCCGAACATCTGCACGATCTATAGTTTCGATGAGCATCAAGGTCAGCTCTATCTCGCCATGGAGCTGCTCGATGGTGAACCCCTTGACCGGCGACTATCAGGGCGGCCGCTCGACCTCAACCTGATGCTCGACACGGCGACGCAGGTGGCGGATGCGCTCGACGCCGCGCATTCCGAAGGCATCCTGCATCGGGATATCAAGCCCGCGAACATTTTCCTGACCCGGCGGGGCCAGGTGAAGGTACTCGACTTCGGTCTCGCCAAGCTGTCGCCGGAATATCGCCGCCGTTCGGGCCGCTTCGACGCGGCCGGCGAAACGATGATTCCAGAACATTTCGCGAGCCAGGCCGGGACCACGGTGGGCACGATCGCCTACATGTCTCCCGAGCAGGCGCGCGGCGACGAAGTCGATCCGCGGACCGATCTGTTTTCCTTCGGCGTGGTGCTGTATGAGATGGCTACCGGGCGGCAGACGTTCCCGGGCCACACTACCGCGGTGGTGTTCGACGGGATCCTGAATCGCGACCCGGCGCCGCCGAGCACGCTGAACGCCATACTGCCGCACGAGCTCGATCGCATCATCTCGAAGGCGCTCGAGAAAGATCGCGGCCTGCGGTACCAGACGGCGGCAGACATCGGCGCCGATCTGAAACGGTTGCGCCGTGATTCCGGGTCGAAGGCACACATTGCAGCCGCGTCCGGCGTGGCAGTACCTACCAACGCCGCAACCGTCGTCCTGAATTCTTCGCCGACGGTCATCGGCGCGCCGTCTGGCATCGGCAGCGCGCCGACGGTCGTGTCGGTGCCGCACCAGCCGAACACGCCGCCGCTGCGCCCGCGGGACACGTCAACGGTCATCCGCGAGGCCGCGAAGACGCCATGGTTCTGGGGCGCCGGCGTAGGTGTACTCGCCATCGCCGCCGTTGCCGCCGGCATTGGCGCATACCTCGCCAGCCGTGGCACACCGCCGGCCATCGATCAGGCAGAGACCGCAACGCCGGCACCAATGCCGCCGCCGGCAACGGAATCGAATCCCGCTAACGTGACCCCTCCGCAGACTGCGGCAGTGGTGCCACCCGTCGCCGCTCCCGTGCCACCTGCGGCAGCGGTCAGCGCCGCCCCGGCGCCGCCGCCCGCGCGGACCACGCCACAGCTCTCTGCCGCCGCAAAGCCAACGCCGCCGCCGCCGAAGGAAACGGCGGTGCTCGCCACCCAGTCGCCGGTGAAAGGATCCGGCGCGGTACCGACTCCCGTGTCGCCAGATTCGCAGGCCGCGCAACGCCTCGATGTGGCAAAGGCCAAGCTCGCGAACAACCTCAACGATCAGGCGCTCGCGGACTTGCGGCAAATCATCCTCGAATACCCGAATACCGCACCGGCCGCGGAAGCCGCATTCCTCGCCGCCGACGTGCATGAGAAGACCGGCCGCATGGATGATGCGATGGCGGCATTTGTCGAGTTCGAGCAGCGGTTCAGCCGCGACCGGCGCGCCGTGGAGAGCAAGTTGCGGCGCGCGCACATTCTGTCTCGGCGTCCGCAACCGCAGGCGCAGATCCAGGCGCGCGAGTTGTGGGCCGAGGTGGCGCGCGATAATGCCGGTACCCCGCAGGCCCAGGTTGCGCTGCAACAGAAGCTGCGCATGGAGACGGAGCGCAAGAATTTGCGTGAGATCGATCCGGTGATGAACATCCAGGTGCCGGCGGCGATCCCGACTCTGCGCACGATCATCGAGCAGTTCCCCGAGACGCCGCAGGCGATGGTGGCGCGCAACCGCCTGGCGCTGATGCTCGAAGATCTCGATCGCTGGAAGGAAACGGCGGACGTACTCGAAGACCTCGGCGCGCGCGCCGGCAACAATAATCCCGCCGAGGTGTGGTTCCGCCTTGGCGAAATTTACGAGCGGCGCCTGAAGGAT
>DASVFC010000695.1:0-4984 GCA_036380235.1 Vicinamibacterales bacterium | reverse complement strand
GCCATCTCGTGGTGCTCGTTGCCGTACCAGACGGTGAGGCGCTCGTTGAACACGAAGTAGCCCCACAGAATCGCCATCAACAACAGCAGCTTGCCGAGGTTGTCGAAGTGGAACGGCAGCAGGTAGTGCTCGAGACTGAGTGCCTTGCGCAGGGCCGCCATCGCGATGATCAAGGCGGCAATGCCGCTGAAGATTGCGCCGGCTACGAAGTAGGGGCCGAAGATGGTCGAGTGCCACATCGGCACGTTGGCCATCGAGAAGTCGAACGAGACGATGGTGTGGACCGAGACCGCGACGGGCAGGATGGCGATGGCCATGATCTGCATCGCCGATTCCAACCGGTTCCACTGTTTGGTCGTGCCGCGCCATCCGAAGGACAGTGCGCCGTAGATGCGACGACGCCACCCGGTCGAGCGATCGCGCACCAGCGCGAAGTCGGGAATCATCGGCAGGAACAGGAACAACAGGCTGCCGGTGAGATAGGTGTTGATGGCAAAGAAATCCCAGGCCAGCGGCGAGCGGAAGTTCGGCCAGATTTCGCGCGCGCTCGGATATGGGAACAGCCAGAATGCCAGCCACGGGCGGCCGAGGTGGATGATCGGAAACATCGCGCCGATCATCAGCGCGAACACCGTGATCACTTCTGCGCAGCGCGTGACCGGGCGCCGCCATCCGGCGTTGACGAGGCGCAGAATCGCGGAGATCAACGTGCCGGCATGGCTGATGCCGATCCAGAAGACGAAGTTAGTGAGATAGAGCGCCCAGAACGTGGGCCAGCGCTTGCCGCTGACGCCGATGCCGTTCCACAGCTGATAGCCCCACGCCGCGGCGCCGCAAGCCACCACAGTGCCGGCGACGAGCACGATGCCGTAGAACCACACCGAGGTGTGGAACAACGGGCGCACGAGATCGTCCGCCAGCGGCTTAGTAAGTGTGCGGTTCATGCCAGGGCTGCTTGGAGAGATAGGTGATCTTGGGTTCGGCGCCGAGATCCTCGAGCAGCTTGCTGCCGCGCGGCGACTTCGACAGGCGCGCGACGCGGCTGTTCGGATCGTTCAGGTCTCCAAACACGAGTGCTGAGGTCGGGCACGCCTGCGCGCAAGCGGGCTGCAGCGAACCATCGGGTATGCCGCGGTTCTCCGCCTTCGCAGCGGTCTTCGCCGCCTTGATGCGCTGCACGCAGAACGTGCACTTTTCCATGATGCCGACCGAACGGTTCGAGACATCGGGATTCAACTGCAGGTGCAGCGGCTTCGGCCACTCGGGATTGAAGAAGTTGAAGAAGCGGACGTTATACGGGCACGCGTTGGCGCAGTAACGGGTGCCAATGCACCGGTTGTAGACCTGCGCGTTGAGCCCATCTTCGTTCTGATGGCTCGCATACGTCGGACATACCGCCTCGCACGGCGCATTGTCGCACTGCTGGCAGAGCACCGGCCGGAACTTCACACGGACATCCGGGAAGTCGCCTTCGTAATAGCGCTCGACGCGGATCCAATGCATGGCGCGGCCACGCACTGCCTGTTCCGGCGATACCGACGGAATGTTGTTCTCGGCATGGCACGCCGTCACGCAGGCCTCGCAGCCCGTGCACTTGTCGAGATCGACGACCATGCCCCAGCGGAAAGACATTTCAGATCTCAGATTGCAGATTGCAGATTGCTGTTCTCAAAATCATAAATAAATCTCAAATCTCAAATCTCAAATCTCACATCTCACATCTCAAATCGTCCTAGTGCTCATCGCCCCGCCCGTGCGCCCACTCGGGCCGTTCGCGCGTGGCGCCGCCGAACAGGATCAAGCTCTTGTCGGGATCACCAACACGCGCGATCTTGACGCGCGTTGCCGCCCAGGCGAGCTGACCGGTGTCGCCCACCGTGGCGGGGGCGAGAATCGCGATCGGATTGACGCCACGATTGGTGGCGTACCGGGTGAAGTTGGTATGTCCCTGGCCGACTGGAATCGCGATCACGTCGGGCGCGATCCCGGGCGACAGGAACGCCGGCACGCGCAAGCTGCCTTGCGTCGAGGTCACCTCGATCACATCGCCCTGGTGAATGCCGAGCTCCTCGGCCTTCCTCTCGTTGATCTCGATCCAGCTACCCCACATCGCCGACGTCATCGGATCCGGCAGCTCCTGCAACCACGGCAGGTGTGCCAGCGACCCGTCGTAAAACGCCGCCGATGCGTGCGGGATGAGGTGATACGGATACTGCGTGGCGTCACCGGCGAATTGCGGCTCCAGGCTTGGGGCTTGGGGCCTGGGGCTTGGGGCTTGGGCCCTGGAGCCTGAGGCTTGGGGCCGGGGACTCGGGAGTTGAGACGCAGGCTCCTGGTTGAGAAACTCTTCGAACGAGTTCGGCAATCCGGCTGCGGGTTTGGCGAGCCCGCGGAATGCCGCGAGCAGCACGTCCGGAGTCGAGCGCGTGTCGTATAGCGGCCGCATCACCGGACCAAAGCTCGACGGCGCCGCTTTCGCCGATCCACTTTCAGGAGCCGACGCAACCCAGGATTCGAGGAACGAATGATCGGGCAAGATCAGATCCGCAAGCGCGCTGGTCTCATCGATGAACGATCCGAAACTGACGATGAACGGCGTGCGCTTCAGCGCGTCGGCCACCTTCATCGACGCCGGCGATGCAAACACCGGGTTGGAGTCGTCGATCAGCAATACTTTCGGCGCATCGCCCTGCAGTAGTTCGTTCAGATGCCGTGTCGCCACTCGTGGCGATTGCGACACGAACGAGACGCCGCCGGGCTGATTGACGCTGCCCGCGACCCGGTTCAACTCGTTCACGGCCAACGCGCTGGCAAGTCCGTTGGTGTGCGCGAGCGCCGTTCCACCGATCATCGCCACGGCGGGAAGGTTGTCGGCGAACTCCTGCGCTATCCGCGTGACCTTGTCCGCTGCCACACCCGTGGCCGCGATCATCGCCGGTAGATCCACCGCGGCCGACGTACCGGTCTTGCGGATGCGGCCGACTTCGGCGGTGATGGCGGATGCGAGCAGGCCTTCCGTTCCCGGCCGGCAGGCGATGAACTCGTCGGCGTTGGCACCCGTCTGCGTCAGCCGCGAGTCTACGTAGACGAACTTCGCGCGCGCCGCACCGGCGCGCTGCCGCATGCGACCGTAAGCCGCGCTGTGCGCCACGGTGGCGTTCCAGGTGCCAAGAAAGTCGGCACCAAACACGAGCAGGTAGCGCGTGTTCTCGAGATCGAATGTTGGCAGCTGATGCGAACCGAAGCTGATCGCGTTGGCTCGACGCAACACCTCATCCGAAAACATTTCATGCGCCACGGGAGCCGGCGCGCCGTATTCCTGGAGCAGCCGCGCAATTAGATCAAGCCGGCGGGCGGCACGCGGCCTGGTGAGAAATGCAAGGCTCTTCTGATCGCCAGCGTTAGCGAGCGCGTCCAGCTGCGCGGTCAACTCCTTGATCGCCTCATCCCACGTAACGTCGGTGAACTGGCCGCTGCCCCGCTCACCCGATCGCTTCTTTGGCTGATCCAGCCGATCCGGGTGATAGGTGATCTGGATCGCGGCCTGGCCGCGCACGCACAACTTCCCCTGGCTGATCGGATCGTCGGGATTACCTTCAAGCTTCTTGGCAAGCCCCATGCGGATGACGCCCGGCTGACCATTGCGAAATACCTCCGCGTCACCTTCCATCACGCGGGCGATCACGCCGCAGCCGGCATTGCACAGCGGGCAAATGCTCGGCTTCCACGTGGCGACGCCGGGAACGAGATCATCTTCCGGAATGAACCGGATGATCTGGTTCTCGGGATTGCCGCACGCCGTCAACGCAGCGCTGGTGCCGGTGATGGCGGTCAGCTTGATGAAGTGGCGGCGGTCCATGGGGGCTTCAGCCATCTGCTTGCGCCCTCAGTAGTGACAGGTCAGGCAGTCGTTCGATGCCTGCTTCTGCTTGTGACAGTTCACGCAGAACGCCATGTCCATGTTGACGGCTCGGCGCGCCACGGTTTGTTCCGCCTGGTTGCCATGGCACGTCGAACACTCGACCTTGGCGCGGATGTGAGGTGCGTGATCGAAACGTACGTGCGACTCGGGAAAATAGTTATAGACGCGGTTCCAGTTGAGATCGATGCCCTTCGCCTGCATGTCGGTGATCTGCTTGATCAACGGCCGCTCGGTCGCGATCTGCGAGTGGCAGATCATGCAGGTGTTGATGCTGGGCAGCCCGGCGCGCGGGCCTTGCTCGACGCCGGTATGGCAGTCGGTGCACTGCGCGCCCTTTGACAAGTGGATCTGGTGGGAAAAATCAAACGGCTGCGCCACTTCGGTGGGATGCGATCCCATGAATTCGCGAAACGCCTGGCCGAAGGAACTGCGCGCCGTGGTGAACACCGGCGAGGTGCCCCAGCGCGACGGCGCTGCGTCCGCTCCCCAGGTGGGTTGCCCGGGGCTCCGCAACTCACAACCGATGGTCGCCGCCAGCATCAGGGCCGCGGCAAGGAGTGGACGCAAGATACTACTTTGCGCCGCCGAGGCTACGGACGTAGTGGACGAGATTCCACGTGTCGGTGTCCGAAATCTTCCCCTTCAAACCTTTCATGTGGTATTCGGGCGGCGCGCCGTTCTGGATCACCCAGAAAATTTCGCCTTCGCTCGAGCCGCGCGTCCACGTGGTGTCGGTCAGGTTCGACGGTTTCATGTTCTTTGGCGCCATCGTGCTGTCGCCGGCGCCCGTGTTGCCGTGACAGAAGCGGCAGTACTTCGCATACAGCTGCTTGCCGGCCTCGATCGCCGCTGGCGTCGACGGCACGGCCGCTTTCATCTTGCGCGCTTCCGCGGGAACGGCTGCCGGTGGCGCCGGGGTCTGGGCCAACACGCTGACGCCCATCACCGCAGCCCACGACAACGCCGCCGCACCAAACCATTTGCTGGACACACGAATCATGCGCTCGGATTCTCACATAGCCTTCGCGCCGCATGCAACAGATTGTCTGCATCGAATGCGTT
>DASVFC010000694.1:0-4875 GCA_036380235.1 Vicinamibacterales bacterium | reverse complement strand
CGAGGGCTTCGGATCGTTCGAGCCGCAGGTCACGGGATTCAAGACGTTCGACTACAACGTCGACGGCCTCGCGCACATCGGCCTGGTGCCCGACATGGTGGCCGATCTGCGCACCATCGGACTGGATGACTATTACGTCGACAAACTGATGTGTTCGGGAGAAGCCTACATTCGCGTGTGGGAACGTGCCGACGCGCTCGGCGCGCGGCGGCCCGTGCCCGATCCGAATCGGCCGTGGCTGTGCGACGTTACCGACAATACGCCGCCGGAGAGCAGCGTCGCGATTGCGCCGCCGGCGCCGGCGAGCGGCTGGCACAATGGCGACGTTGTGGCGACGATCACCGCGACCGACGCCGATTCAGGTGTGGAAAAGATCGATTACTCGGTGACTGCGGCCCCGCTTGCGAACGGTCCGGTGGACGGTGCGCAAGCGACGGTAACCATCGCGGGTGAAGGTGATCGCCATCTCGAGTTCTTCGCGACCGACGCCGCAGGCAATGCTGAGGCACCGAACAACTTGACCGTGCGCATCGATCGCACCGCGCCCACGATCGACGCCTCGCGCGCTCCGGCAGCGAACGCTGCGGGTTGGAACAATACCGCCGTGACGGTGTCGTTCACGTGCGCGGATGCATTGTCCGGCATCGATACGTGCGCGCAGCCCCAGGTGCTGGGCACGGACGGGGCCAATCAATCGGCCAGCGGTGACGCGGCCGATGTCGCCGGCAACGTGGCCACCGCGTCGATCTCCGGGATCAACATCGACCTCACGCCGCCCGTCGTCAGCGTCACCGGCGTGACCAACGGCGCCGAGTACGATCTCGGCAATGTTCCGGCGGCGGCGTGCGCCACGACCGACGCGCTGTCTGGCGTCGCCACGAACGCGGTCGTCAGCATCTCCGGTGGCACCGGCAACGGTGTGGGTAGTTTCACGGTCGCGTGCCTCGGTGCGAGCGATCGAGCCGGCAACGCGGCCACGGCATCGGCCAGCTATGCGGTCCGCTATGTCTTCACCGGGTTCCAATCGCCAATCGCGAATCACCCGTCCGTCAATGCGATCAGAGCGGGACAGACCGTGCCGGTGAAATTCAGGCTTGGCGGCGATCACGGCCTCGATGTGCTGCTGGGCGCGACCAGCATGACGATCGGCTGCGGCACCGGCGTTGCCACCGATCTGAGCGAACTGACCGTGCTCAATCCCGGGGCGAGTCAGTTCACCTACGACCCGGTGACAGACACCTACCAGTTCAACTGGAAGACCGAGCGAAGCTGGTCAGGCTCATGCCGCAGGCTGCTCGTCAGGCTCGACGACGGCACGCTGCACAGCGCCGACTTCCGGTTGCAGTAACGACGCGACAAGTCGAGGCCGCCGGCGATCTCCATGCTGGCGGCCTCGTAAACGCGGTCACGCATAGCCGCGGTACGTCAGATCTGTTTGAGCTGCGTCGCGATGTCCATCGTCGTCATGAGCGGCGGAGGCTGTTCGTCGTAGGTGAACGTGTGAATCTTCCGGACGCGCACCATGTGGAATACGCGCAAGCCGAACCACAGCGCGAGCAGGAATCCAGCGAGTTGCAGCGTTCGCTGGATGTCGCCCAGGGCCCACAAACACCACTCCGTCAGTCTGAACACGATGGTGAGCCACAAGTAGAAGTAGACGGGCCACAGCAATCGCAGCCGCAGTTGCCCTGGGAGATACGTGCAGGTGAACGGCACGGTCTTCATCGTGATCGTCAGCAGCTCGATCTGACACAGCCCCGCCAGCACGACAAATAGAAATACGGTGGCCGCCATCACCTGCTCGCCGATGGCGCTCAAAGCAATCGCGGCGAACGTTGCAATCGGTACGCACGTCACGAACGCGATCACCGTGGCGACAGTAGATAGCATGTGCCGCTTGTCCACAGGCTCGGTGAGGCGGAACACCCAGTTCGCCGATGGTTCCACCGGCATCATCAACGCCACGCGCACGCCACAAATCAGCCAGAACATCAAGCCGAGAGGCACCGCAAACCAGGCGTAGCGCAACGTGTCGGTATCGGGTGGGGCGAACAGCCGGCCTCCGATGGGCATCGCGATCAGTACCGCGATCCCGACATAGATCCCGAGCAGGTAGCGATGCGTGTGGCTGCGCGCGAGCGTCGCGAGCATGAACGACGCCAGGCCGCGCTGCAGCGGCGACCGCAGCAACGGCCGCAGCAACCCGTTCGCCAGTGATGACCACCCGCGGGACATGGCGCCGGTGGTGCGGCCATCCATTGTGATTACGTTGCGCAGGCACCGCTCGTAGGCCAGCGGGTACGTCACCAGTGCGATCGCGACGCAGCTCACTCCGGCGATCGCTCCACGCAGCGCGAGCGTTCCAAACACCGCGCGTTCGTCGCCGCCGATCCACCGGTAGACACCAAGAAACCATGCCAGCGGGTTCCATAGCACGCTGTTCGCAGCCGTGGCATCCACGAGCAGCCGGCCGAAGTTCTGAGACGAGGCGAACGCGGCGATCATGCCGAGCAGAGCGGCCAGTTGCAGCGGCAGCGAGACGGCGCGAATACCTCGCGGCCCGAACAACGAGGCCAGCAGCAACTGCCCATTCAGCAGCGCGAAGAAGATCGTCGCTGTTCCCAAGAAGGCGGCGGCGATGTGCCCGGCGACAAGGAAAGGGAATTGCGTGATGTTGTCGGCCCCGCTCGATACGAAGTTGAAGGCGATGCCCGTGGGCACGGAAACCGCCACGGCAAACAGGCCGAAGAACTGCAGCAGCGCGATCAGTCGGCCATACGCCTGTTCGCGCGTGCTGACCGGCAGCGCTCCCAGCACCAGCGCGTCGCGCTTGTCTGGTGTCAACGACGTCCACACCATCATCGTCACGACACCTGCCACGGCCATGGCGAACGCGATGTGGAACGCCTGGTAACCGATTAGAAAACGCTCGACGATCAACGGGTTGCCCTGGCGCAGCGCCATGCCGCGGAGGTGCGACCACGTGAATACCTGCCCTGCGCTCATGAACACGCCTGGCACGGCAACGAGGGCGATCATGAACAGCAGGCTCGACGCCGCCGCCGTGGATGAAGAGAAGAAGTCGTTCTCGAACAGGCGGCCGAAGAAGACGCGCGCCAGCGCGCGCTCATTGCGCGGGACGGCACGCTCGTAAAGACGAAGCAGGAAGGCGGTCACAGCTTGACGGTGTCGAGAATCGCCTTTGCCGAATCATCCACGCTGTTCCGCACGGCCAGCTTCACGAAGACGTGTTCGAGCGTGGAATCGTTCTGCAGCCGCCGCAATCGATCGACGCGATCGTTCGCAACCACCTTGCCGTCAGATAGCATGACGACGTCGGTGCACAGCTGTTCGACCACTTCAATCACGTGCGAGCTCATCAGGATGGTCCGGCCTTCTTCGGCGAGCGACTTGATCACCGACCGCAACATCAGTCCCGCCGACACATCGAGGCCGGAGAACGGCTCGTCGAGCACAATCAGTTCAGGGTTGTGCAGCAGCGCCGCTGCGAGCTGCACCTTCTGGCGCATGCCCTTCGAGAACGCAGCCAGGGTCGAATACTGATCGTCTTCGAGGCCGAACAGGTTCATGAAGCGATCGATCTTCTCGTTGAGGATGCGATCGTCGAGGCCGCGCAATCCGCCGACCAATCGCAGGTATTCAGGGGCGGTGAGGTGGGTGTAAAGAAAGGGTTCTTCAGGCACGTAGCCGAGCCGGCGCCGATAGGCAGGCAGATCGTTGAAGATCGACGTCCCTTTCCACAACACTTCGCCCGACGTCGGTTCCATCAAGCCAACGAGCATGCGGACCGTGGTGGACTTTCCTGATCCGTTGGGGCCGAGGTAACCGAGAATCTGGCCTGGGCGCGCCACGAAGGACGCATCGCGGAGGGCCGGCAACGCGCCGTAATACTTGGTCAGCGAGCGGACTTCGAGCATGGCGTATTAGACACCGCCGCACGCCTCCCGGCGCCTCGTTATAAGCCCAATAACGCGAGGGGAATGGATTCCTTCAGCTTGACGAGGTGCGGCTTGACCAGCTTGATGTTGGCCGGGGGAACGTTAGGCTTGGGCATGTCGGGCAGCGTGACGTTCGATCGCGTCGCGGTGTCTCGTGCCAAGCCCTCGATCTTCGACAGGTCGATGCCGCCGGCGATCTCCATACCGGCCGCCTCGAAAATTCGATTGCGCACCCACGCGTACTCACCGTCCGAGAACTTGTGCACGTTGAGAGCGTCGACCTGCGCTCGCCGCGCCTCGACGTAGATGCTCGACAGATCACCGAGCACGCTGGCGAACTCGGCGAAGGTCAGGTCACCTTGGTTGTTCTGCGTCTTCTCTCGGATGAGGGCTGACTTGGATTCGATTTCGGTCCAGCGCGCGCCAAGCTCGCCGCGCACGCGCGCCTGGACCGCAATGAAGCGATCGACTTGCGACGCCGTCAGCTCTCCGGTTGCCGGTGCCACATATGGGTCGCGGTTCTGTATGCGCTCGCCAAGCCGCGACATCTCCCGCGCGCGCTCGAGGTAGTCGCCCGTGGTCTCCAGCATGGGCTGCGCCCAGCGATAGGCGTAGTAACCCGCGACGCTGAAGCCGATTATGGCGATGACTAGGACGATGAGACAGCCGGCGACGACCTTCTTCATTCGCCGACTATCGTAACCTGCCGCTCAGCGAACCGCGCGCAGTCGCGTCACCTGCGCCTCGGCGTGGCGCTTGATCTGGCCGCACATGATGTCGCACAGCTCGAACACCTTGCGATCGGCAATCTCGTAGACCACGAATGCACCTTCGCGGCGCCGCGCCACAAACCCGTGGGCATGCAGCAGCTGCAGGTGCTTGGAGAGGTTGGCCTGGTTGAGGCCGGTGGCGTCGA
>DASVFC010000693.1:0-3235 GCA_036380235.1 Vicinamibacterales bacterium | reverse complement strand
TTCGTCCCATTCGACAGGGGTTTACGATCCGAAGACCTTCATCCCCCACGCGGCGTTGCGTCATCAGGCTTGCGCCCATTGTGAACAATTCCCCACTGCTGCCTCCCGTAGGAGTCTGGACCGTGTCTCAGTTCCAGTGTGGCCGTCCGCCCTCTCAGGCCGGCTACCGATCGTCGCCTTGGTGGGCCATTACCCCGCCAACTAGCTAATCGGACGCGGGCTCCTCTTCAAGCGCCAGGCCTTGCGGTCCCCGGCTTTGGTTTCCAGGTCTTTAAACCCGGAACGTCATGCGGTATTAGCGTCCCTTTCGGGACGTTATCCCCCACTCGAAGGTAGATCACCCACGTGTTACTCACCCGTTCGCCACTCTACTCAGGGCCGAAGCCCCTTTCGCGTTCGACTTGCATGTGTTAGGCACGCCGCCAGCGTTGATTCTGAGCCAGGATCAAACTCTCAAGTTTAATTTGCTTGAGAGAGCCTTGATTACCTGCTCTTCTCTAATTGCGTTGTTACTTCTGTCTTGTGTCGGTCCGTATTACTACGAACCAGCTGACACTCGACGGGCTGGTTGCTCGATTCCGCTCCGCTCTTGCGAGCTCGGCTTCCTCGATTTGTGTTGCACGCTCTATCTAGTTTTCAAAGAACCAAGGACTGTCTTCCGTTTCCCCAAGACAGGTCATCCAATCACTTGGATTCACCGTCCGCCCTTTTTGGGGGAACCTTTCAAACTTACGACGACCGTCCCTTGCCTGTCAACCCTTTTTTCGCTGCTGGCGAAATTTTTTGGGAGACTGTCTTCGCCTTCCGCTACATCGGTGATGCAGCTTCGAGACTCGGGCAGCGCGATGCTCTTGACCGAGAACATCGCGTGAATCGTGTTTTTCAAATGTAGGGCGTCGTGCGTATCTTGTCAACCCCTCGAGGCACTTTTATTTTGCCTTCCCCGAGGCGCCGTTCGCCTTCTCCCTACTCTCATTATGACGCCCGCTCTTCAGCGTTGGTTTCCACCGCCGCCACATCGCGCACGTCAAATGACGCCAACCGGAACGCACTGTCGAGGCGCTTCCCGGTCGGCACTCGTAGGATGATGCGCTGGTGCAGCGGTTACATCAACCTATCCGCACGATGCGGCGATCGCGCTGGCCCTTGCGGATCATCAGTACCTGCCCGTCGATGAGCTGCTCGCGCCGCAGCAACGCACGCTCGTCCGTCACCCGCTCATCGTTGATGTAGATCCCGCCTTGTTTAATCAGCCGCGCCGCGGCGCCGTTCGAGTCTGCAAGACCCACCGCCACCGTGATCGTCGTGTTCGTCGACTTCGCAAATTGCTCCATCGACATCACCGTCGTCGGCACATCCCCCGAGACGGCCAAAATATCCGCTGCGGATTGCGCGCCACCGCCGCCGTGCATCAGTTCGGTGGCCCGCTCCGTCTTGGCGAGCTCGTCCTCACCGTGCACGAGAGCCGTCACTTCACGCGCAAGCGTCCGCTGTGCGTCGCGCCGTTCCGGAGCCTCGGCCACCGCCTGCTCGAGCGCGTCGATGGTCGGCCGATCCAGGAACGTGAAGAACTTCAGATACTTGATCACGTCGCGATCGTCGGTGTTGAGCCAGAACTGATAGAACTTGAATGGCGACGTGCGATCGGGATCCAGCCACACCGTGCCGGCCTCGGTCTTTCCGAACTTGGTGCCGCTTGCAGTGGTCACGAGCGGCATCACCACGCCGTTCACCCTGGCGCCGCGGACCTTGCGCACCAGGTCGCAGCCGGCAACGATGTTCCCCCACTGATCGCTGCCGCCCAGCTGCAGCGTGCAGTTCACCGCGTCATGCAGGTGCAGGTAATCGTGCGCCTGCAGCAGCATGTAGCTGAATTCGGTGAACGACACGCCGTCCTCGCCGGCGCCGATGCGCCGCTTCACCGACTCTTTGGCGAGCATGTAGTTCACGGTGAAATGTTTGCCGGTGTCGCGGAGGAACTCGAGCATGCCGACCGTGCGCAGCCAGTCGGCGTTGTTCATCATTCGCGCGGCGTTCGGCGCGGCCGAGAAATCGAGGAAGCGTTCGAGCTGGGCCCGCATGCCGCGGGCGTTCGCATCGATCTGCTCGATCGACAGCAGCGTGCGCTCCTGGCTCTTGCCGCTCGGATCGCCGATCATGCCGGTGCCGCCGCCAACCAGAGCGATCGGCGAGTGGCCGAACCGCTGCAGGCGCGCCAGCGCCATGATCGGCAGCAACGATCCGACGTGCAGGCTTGACGCCGTCGGATCGAAGCCGATGTAAGCCGTGACCTTGTCCTTCGCCAGCGCTTCACGCGCGCCATCGGTGGCGTCGTACAACATGCCGCGCCACTCGAATTCCTCGAACAGATTCATCTGGACTCCAACTATATATACTGGCCTCGATGGCCGTGACGCGCCGTGACTTTCTTCGGTCAGCCACCGCGATCTCCGTCGGCGCCCTGTCCGGCGTTGCCGCCTACGGGACGTTCTACGAGCGCCGTCAATTGAACCGCATCGAACGCGACGTCGCGGTGCGCGGCCTGCCCCCCGCCCTCGACGGACTGCGCATCGGCATGATCACCGACGTGCATCACAGCGCCGTGGTCACGGCCGAGGATGTCACCCGCGCCGTCACCATGCTCAAAGATGCCGCACCGGATATCGTCGTCCTCGGCGGCGACTACGTATCGTTTTTCGATCGCAGTTATATCGGGCCGGTGGCGGAGCTGCTGACGCCGCTCGCGGCTGCCAAGCATGGCGCCTTCGCGGTGCTTGGCAACCACGACGATGAACGGGAGGTGCCGGCGGCACTGATGCCGCGCGGCTTTACCGTCCTGAAAGATCACCGCACCGCGTTGACCATCAACGGCGAGCGCCTCGACATCGCCGGCATCCGCTTCTGGACGCGCACGCCTGGAGAAATCGCGAACGTGTTGAAGGGGACGGGCGGAACCACCATCCTGCTTGCCCATGATCCGCGCCGGCTCGCCGAAGCATCGCAGCTCGACGTGCAACTCGTGCTGTCCGGCCACACCCATGGCGGGCAGGTGATCGTGCCGGCGGTTGGCGCCATTGCGGGGAGAAAGTTTCCCGTACTCGCCGGTTACGCGACGCGCGAGAACACGTCCATCTTTGTCAGTCGTGGTGTGGGCACGGTCTACGTGCCGGTGAGAATCAACTGCCCCCCCGATGTAGCCGTCCTCACGCTGCGGACAGCCGCCTAAAGTAAGGCC
>DASVFC010000692.1:0-4236 GCA_036380235.1 Vicinamibacterales bacterium | reverse complement strand
CATCGGTGCCGCGCTGGCGTTCACGATCATCGAACCGACCACGGCGCGCGCCGCGTTCAGGCGGTGAGGGATCAGGAGTCAGGGATCAGGGATCAGAGGGCGATGAGCGCTGAACAACTGCCACGCCGCGCCGACTTCGGCGTCGTGCGTCCGGTGCCGACGCGGTGGATGGACAACGATCATTACGGACACGTCAACAACGTGGCGTATTACTCGTTCTTCGATACCGCGGTGAATGGTTTCCTGCTCGACACCACTGGCATCGACATCCGCGCGCTGGCGGCGATTGGTCTGGTGGCGGAATCCAGTTGCCGGTTCCTCAAGCCGGCGAGCTTTCCGGACACCATTCATGCCGGTCTGGCGATCGACAAGCGAGGCAACAGCAGCGTGGTCTATCGCATCGCCTTATTTCGGAACCAGGACGCGGAGCCGTGTGCGGTGGGGAAATTCGTGCATGTTTACGTCGATCGGGCGTCAAGGCGGCCGGTGTCAATCCCGGCTGAAATTGCCGCGGCGATCGACCGGCTGCGCTAGAATCGCCTCGGAGTCCCTATGAGCCGACCCACCACGCTCGCATTCGGCGGCGCCGTTGCGCTCGCATTCGCTTGTACCTTCGGCACCGTGACGTCGATGAGCGCGCAGGCGCCGGCGCCGGCCGCGAAACCGCCGGCATCGATCGCGAAGCCGCCCGCCAAGAAGGGCTGGGTGGTGCCGCGCACACCCGACGGCAAGCCCGACCTGCAGGGCAACTGGACCAACGAAACGCAAACGCCGCTCGAGCGCATGGGCGGCAGCGGCGGCACGCTCACCGATGAACAAGCCGCTGCGATCGAGCAGCGCGCGCTGGCGGTGGAAGAATTCCGCGATCGACCGAGCGATCCTAACCGCCCGGCGCCTCCCAAGGGCGGTGAGTCGGGACGCCTCGCGGCGCCTGGCCAACCGTCGTTCATCGAACTGATTTCAGAAGCTGCGGGCGGCGCGGTTGGCGGCTACAACGGGTTCTGGCTCGACCCCGGATTGAACGTGATTCGCATCGACGGCGTCGCGCGCAGCTCGATCATCATCGATCCGCCGAACGGGCGGCTGCCGGCCTTGACGGATGCAGGCAAGAAACGGATGGCGGAGATCAACGCCCGCGCCAAACGCTTCGGCGAGTTCGATCATCCGGAGATGCGGCCGCTGTCGGATCGCTGCCTGCTGTCGTTCGGCTCGAACGCCGGCCCGCCGATGCTGCCGAACTACTTCTATAACAACAACTACACGATCGTGCAGACGAAAGACCACGTGATGATCATGAGCGAGATGGTGCATGACGTCCGCATCATCGATCTCAAGCGCACCACCCACCTGCCGGCGACGGTGCGTCCGTGGCTGGGCGATTCGATCGGCCGCTGGGAAGGCGACACGCTGGTGGTCGAGACGAAGAACATCCACCCGATGCAGCTCGAACAAACCAGCATCCTGTGGGCCTATCGCGGCGCCACGGAGAACCTGAAAGTCACCGAACGCTTCACGCGCACCGGGCCCGACACGATCCTCTACCGATTCACGATGGAGGATCCCGCGACGTTCACCGCGCCGTTCACCGGCGAGCTGCCGTTCACGAAGATGGACGAGATGATCTACGAATACGCGTGCCATGAGGGCAACTACGCGATGACGAACATCCTGAGCGGCGAGCGGGTGAAGGAGAAGCAGCAGACGGAGCAGAAGAAGCAGCAGTAGGCTGTCGGCCGTCGGTCTTCGGCCGTCAGCCTTCAGACTCAGCCTTCAGTCTTCTGCTTTTCGCCGTCGGCGGCCGGCAGCTGCGGCAGGCCCGTTGACGCTGCCGGCTTCAACAATCCCGCCTTCGCGTAGGTCAGCAGCTTGTCGCGCGTGTCGATGATGTCGAGGTTGCGCATCGTCAGCTGGCCGATGCGATCCTGCGGCGTGAAGAACACCTCCTCACCTTTCTCCATCGTCAGACGTTCCGGCTTGTAAGTGAGGTTCGGACTCTCGGTGTTCAGGATCGAATAGTCGTTGCCGCGGCGCAGTTCGAGCGTCACTTCCCCGGTCACCGCGCGCGCGACCCAGCGCTGCGCCGTTTCACGCAACATCAGCGACTGCGGGTCGAACCAGCGGCCTTGATACAACAGGCGGCCGAGGCGCCGGCCATTGTTGCGGTACTGCTCGATGGTGTCTTCATTGTGGATGCCGGTGACGAGCCGCTCGTACGCAATGAACAACAACGCCAGGCCCGGCGCCTCGTAGATGCCGCGGCTCTTGGCTTCGATGATGCGGTTCTCGATCTGATCGCTCATGCCGAGACCATGACGGCCGCCGATGACGTTGGCCTCCATGAACATGTCGAGCGCAGTGGCGAAGGTGCGGCCGTTGATCGCGACCGGATGCCCTTCTTCGAACCGCACGCTGACGGTCTCCGGCTTCACCGCGACGTCGTCTTTCCAGAACGCAACGCCCATGATCGGCTGGACGATGGTAATGCCCTTGTTAAGGAACTCGAGATCCTTGGCTTCGTGTGTAGCACCGAGAATGTTCGAGTCCGTCGAGTACGCCTTCTCGACGCTCATCTTGTACTGGAAGCCGTGCCGGATCATGTACTCCGACATCTCCTTGCGGCCGCCGAGCTCGTCGATGAACTGCTGATCGAGCCACGGCTTGTAGATGCGCAGATGCGGATTCGCGAGCAGGCCGTAGCGGTAGAACCGCTCGATGTCGTTGCCTTTAAACGTGCTGCCGTCGCCCCAGATGTGCACGTCGTCTTCGCGCATCGCGGCGACGAGCATTGTGCCGGTCACGGCGCGTCCGAGCGGCGTGGTGTTGAAATACGTTTGCCCGGCAGTGGAGATATGGAAGGCGCCGCATTGCAACGCCGCCATTCCCTCAGCCACCAGCTGCTCGCGGCACTCGATCAACCGCGCCTTCTCGGCGCCGTAGCTCATCGCCTTGCGAGGGATTTCGGCATAGTCGGTCTCATCCGGTTGACCGAGATTGGCCGTGTAGGCGAACGGAATTGCGCCCTTGGCGCGCATCCAGTGCAACGCGGCGCTGGTGTCGAGACCGCCCGAGAACGCGATGCCGACCTTCTCGCCGGCCGGCAGGTTTTGCAGGATATTTGGCATGAAGTCTCCGTCTTGCAAGACCTCAAGACCTCAGGACCTTCCGCCTTGGCTCAGGCTAAGGCAGACAAGCAAGACCTCTTCATCTTATTTCAGGAAGCGCTTCAGCGCTTCGATCACCTGGTCCGGCGCCTCTTCGTGCGGCCAATGCCCGGCACCATCGATCGGCACCACGGTGGCGCCGGGCAACAGCGATTGCCATCGCTGCAGGTGGTACGGCTGGAAGGCGCTGTCCTTCATGCCCCACACGATCAACACCGGCATTTGTTTCAACGTGTCGAGCCGATCGAGCAGGGACTGGTAGTGCGCGCGCGACGCCAGCAGCGACTTCGCCAGCGCATGCAGCACCAGGACGCGGGCGTCGCGATCACGGAACACGTCGAGATAACGGCGGTGAATCTCCTTCGTCAGCTTGCGCTTGTCGCCGTACGCCGACGGCATGATCAACCGCAGCGACGCGTTGGCATATCGATACAGAAAGCGCCCCACGCCGCCGCCGATGAACCTGGCGCCGCGCGCCATCTTCGGATCGTCGTCAAGCGGCCAGGCCCAGGTGTTCATGATCACCACGCGCTCCGCCCTGCCACTGAGCGCCAGCGGCAACCCGATTGGCCCGCCAAAGTCATGGACGACCAGCGTGAAGCGATCGAGGCCCAAGGCATCGACGAACTCGCGCAGGTTTTCGGCGTGAGCCTCCGGCGTGTATGCAAACGCGCGCGGCCGATCGGATTTCCCAAAGCCGAGATGGTCCGGCGCAATGCAACGATAAGTTGGCGAGAGTGCCGCCACCAGGTGGCGATATTCGTACGAGTTGGTCGGCGTGCCGTGCACGAACAGGATGACGGGGCCGGTTCCCTCGTCGATGTAATGCATGCGGCCGTGGCGCAGTGTCACGAAGCGGAAGGTCATCGTGCGCCCGCTCCCATGTAGCGCTCGACCAGCCGCTCGATCATCCGCTCGAGCGGGTAATGGACGGGGTCGAGCACGTAGTGCTGGCACATGCCGTCGATCTGCGCGAACAGCAACTGTGCTTCGACGCCAGGCTCCGGCCAGTTGATGTCGCGGAGATAGCCTTCGAGCGTGCGGACGATGGCCGCGCTGAATTCCATGACCGACG
>DASVFC010000691.1:0-4929 GCA_036380235.1 Vicinamibacterales bacterium | reverse complement strand
GGGAGCGGCGTAACGGCAATGGACTCGGTCACCAAGGCATCGATGTCTGCCTCGGTGGCCGCGTCGAGCAGTGCGTCGATGTCCACCGCCGTGACGCGATTGTCGGTTTCCGCGGTGACGTAGGCCTTGCCCGATATTGTCGAGATGCAGACGTCATGGGCGCCTCGTCCAACACCAAGCGGCTTCGGCAGCAGAGCCGCGCCTGAGTCGGCGTCGAACACCATCAGCGTCCCTTGATCGCGGTTGACCACCCACACCGTGCCTTTGCGGTTTCCGGTTTCACTTGCAGGCTCCGGTTGGCTTGTGGAGGACGCGAATGAGATTCCCGCAGTGTTTGCCGGGATCGCCGCGGGCGACGCGGCGGCGGCGGCCAGGATGAGGGCACCAACTGTTGATCGGGAAAATCCTTGTGAGATCCGCATGCACAGCTCCTTTTCGAAGGACACGCATCGCGCAGATGCCCGTCTTTGGGGGTACGCGGAATCGGGAAGCCGATCGTGTCATGGCCGCCGTTCGGGCATAAAATCCCCACGCGGGCGGGCCCCGCAGCCATGGTCGAGGAACCCGACGTCACGCGTCTGCTGCTCGCCTGGAATAACGGCGAGGAAGCCGCCGCGGCGCCGCTCATGGACGCCGTCTACGCGGAGCTGCGCCGCCTTGCGGGCGCGCACCTGCGGCGTGAGCGCCGCGATCATTCGCTTGCGGCCACCGCGCTCGTCAACGAAGCGTATGTGAAGCTGGTCGATCAGCGTCGCGTCCGCTGGCAGAACCGCACCCATTTTTTCGCGATCGCATCGCGCGTGATGCGGCGGCTGCTGGTCGATCACGCGCGCGAGCGCGCTGCCTTGAAGCGCGGAGCGCAGCTGACCGTTTCGCTCGAGGGCATTGACGTACCGGCGGCGACTCGCTCGCCAGATCTGCTAGCGCTGGATGCTGCACTCGAGAAGCTCGCCCGGCTCGATCAGCGCCAGGCCCGGCTCGTGGAATTGCGGTTCTTCGGCGGACTGACCATTCCTGAAGCAGCAAACGCCCTGCAGGTCGCTGACATTACCGCGAACCGTGACTGGGTGCTCGCGCGCACGTGGCTGTTCCGCGAGCTTGGGGGGCGCGATGACACCGCGTCCTGACTGGGAGCGCGTCAGTCACCTCTTTCAGCAGGCGCTCGAGCTCGCGCCGGAGGCTCGACTGCCATTTGTTGCGGCGCGCGCCGACAGCGCTACCTACGCCGATGTGGCCTCGTTGCTCGAGATCTACCCGATGGCTGAAGGGTTTCTCAGCACGCCCGTCGCGCCGGGCGCGGTTCTGCGGCGCGCGACGCACCTCCAACCGGGCGAGCGGCTAGGTCCGTTCGAGATTCTTGGTTGTGCGGGTAGAGGCGGTATGGGCGAGGTCTATCGCGCACGAGACACTCGCCTCGGGCGTGACGTCGCCGTCAAAGTTCTTTCGAACCGCAACGATGCGGCCGACGATGGGGAACGCCTCGAGCGTGAAGCCCGCGCGATTGCGCAGCTCAATCACCCGCGCATCAGCACGCTGCACGACGTCGGGTCCGCGACCATCGACGGTGTGGCCACTACATACCTCGTCATGGAACTCGTTGACGGGGAAACGCTGGCGGCGCGGCTCCGGCGCGGCCCGTTGCCTCTCGATCAGGCGCTCGCGATTGCGTGTGACATTGCCGAGGCGCTCGTTGCCGCCCATGCGGCCAACATCGTGCACCGCGACCTCAAGCCCGCCAACGTGATGGTGACGCGATCGGGCGCGAAGCTGCTCGACTTTGGGCTGGCGCGTCCCCGGCTGGCGCTCGCGGGAGGTTCGTCTGGCGTCTCGTCCGGAGAAACGAACCGAACCGGTATTGTCGGCACGCTGCCATACATGGCGCCGGAGCAACTGCGCGGCGTCGTCGACGATGCGCGGAGCGACCTGTTTGCATTTGGCGCCGTGCTTTACGAGATGCTCACTGGCAATCGCGCGTTCGATGGTGAGTCGGACGCGGACTTGATCAAGGCCGTCCTCGAGCACGATCCGCCACCGCTGCCGGGCCGTGCGCCGCTCGTGCCCAGCGAACTGGATCGGATCGTCAGCACGTGCCTAGCGAAAGATCCGGACGAGCGGTGGCAGACCGCGCGGGATCTGCAGCGAGCGTTGCAGTGGCTTCGCCGCGATAAGCCGACGGCGGTTGCGCCGCCGACCTCACGGCGACTTCGCCTACCCGCGATCATTGCCGCCGCCTTTGCGTTCGTGCTCGGATTCGTCGGGCTGCGCGAGTGGAGGTCGGCGGTTCCACCGGCCCACCGCATCACGTTTTCCATTCCTGCGCCGGAGGGGACGACATTTCCGCGCGGCACCGCGGAGATGGCAGTGTCGCCAGACGACACCCAGCTGGTGTTCGTCGCGCTGAATACTGACGGCGTCAGGCGTCTTTGGGTGCGGCGGTTCGATGCGGTTGGCAGCCGCCTCGTTGAGGGCAGCGAAGACGCACATTACCCGTTCTGGTCTCCTGACGGCAGTTCCATCGCGTACTTCACGCACAACAAGTTGAAGCGCATCGCTGCGGGCGGCGGTGTGCCGCAAGTACTCTGCGATGTGGTGATGGGCACGCGAGGCGGCACCTGGAATCGCGATGGAGTGATCCTGTTCAGCAGCTTCGGGTCACCCATTCAACGGGTCGCCGACACGGGCGGTGCACCCGTGCCTGTTACCGAGCTGAATCAGTCCCGCCAGGAGCTGGCCCACGCGTGGCCGGTGTTCCTCCCCGACGGGAAGCGCTTCCTCTATCTTGCCTTCAGCAACGACCCAGCGCAGACCGCGTTGTTCCAGGGATCGCTAGGCACAAGGTCGACACAGCGCGTTGCGGCGGCGGAGTCAAATGTTGCGATCGTGGGCTCGTCGCTGGTGGCGTTGAACAAAGGCCTGCTGACGGCGCATACCTACGATCCGGAGCGCCTGCAGATTCAACCGCCGCGATCGACCATGGCGGAAGGCGTCGAATCGGATCCGCCCCTGCGATCCGGTGCTCCTTTCTCGGCAACCAGGCGCGTGGTCGCGTATCGCAGTGCGAGTCCGAATAGCCGGCTGATCTGGTTCGATCGGAGCGGCCGCGAGATCGATTCATTCGCGGGACCGCCGGGCGATTATCACCATCCGGCGCTGGCGCCAGACGAACGGACGCTGGCCGTCGAGAAAACGGATCCGGCGACCGGCCGCCACACCATCTGGACGCTCGACTTCGCGCGCGGCGCCACGTCGCGGCTGATCGCCGATGCCGCCGGCGCACATGGGCCGGCCTGGTCGCCGGACGGCAGGCGCGTGATCTTCAGTTCGAACCGCCTCGCCGGCGTCGACTTGTATGTTGCCGATGCGGACGGCACCGGCGCGGCGCGCTTGCTGCTCCGGTCACCCGAACGCAACGGGCTCTCGATCACCCACTGGCCGAGGGCGGGCCTCGTTGTCTATACCGTCAGCCGCAAGGGCCAGAAGGACCTGGCGATCCTCTCGTTGGGCGCGACGCAGAAGACCGAATGGCTGCTTGATTCGGCGGCAAATGAAGAGCAGGCGCAACTCTCTCCCGACGCGAAATGGTTAGCATTCACCTCCGATGAATCGGGCGCGCCGGAGGTTTACGTCGTCGAAGCGCGCGGTTCGGGTCCTCGTCGTCAGGTATCGACGCGCGGTGGCGCGCAGGCGCACTGGCGCGGTGACGGCAAGGAACTGTTCTATCTCGCGCCTGACGGCCGCCTCATGGCTGTCGACGTGACCACGACAACGGAAACGGTCGAGACTGGCATGCCGCGCGCGCTGTTCGCCACCGGCATCACGGGATCGTTTCTCGAGCGCTTCAACCAGTTCGTAGTGACGCGTGATGGTGAGCGCTTTCTCGTCAATATCAGCGACGAAGATATCAAGTCGTCGCCCATCACAGTGGTTGTGAATTGGGATAACGCTGCCGATGCAACGCGAAGGCGCTGAAGAACGCGCTCACAGGGCGCGAGGCCGCATCATCAGCGCGGATTGCTCGACCTGCGACGATAGGGGCTGAAGTCGTCAGTATCGGCATCGCCGCTTGCAAAACCGGACAGCTCTTCATCGCGCGGTGGCGGCGGGGATGAGTCTCGCGCGCCGGAGTACGGAAACCGCTTCTTCAGTCCGAGAATCGGTGCTTCGAAGAACCGCCACGACAGCCACGCCAGTGCAAACGACGGGGCGGTTGCCGCCGCGTAATACAACATTTGCGCGACCCAGGGCGTCAGCCCGAAGCGCTCGTAGTCCAGCGGATCGAACACGTACTCGCGGACGACGCGCATTACGGGCGCGTGAATCAGGTACAACCCGTAACTGTATTTGCCGAAGGCGCGCATCCATCCCGCCGAGAGCATCCGCGGCCAGAAGCTGTCAGCGGGCCGCGCAATGGCGCTCACCAGCATCGCGCCGCCGGCGATCGCGATCAGCGTATAGCCATACTGCTGGTTCCAGCGATTCCACCACCACGTATGCCCGCCCAGGATCGTGAACGCGATCAGGCCGGCAGCGCAGGCGATCACAACCAGCGGCACCCAGCGATCGAGCGACGGTAACAGCCCGCGGCGCTGCGCCACCGCCAGCAGCGCGCCGACGGCGAAGCCATCGAGCCTGAACCACGGCAGCACGAAGATCGACAGCGCCGCAACGTCGGTTTCGCGCGCGTAGACGCGCGCCAGCGGTTGCGACGCCAGGATTGCAATGCACAGCGGCACAACCAGCCGCGGCGGGCACAACCAGATCAGGAGCGGCCAGACCAGGTAGAACTGTTCCTCGATCGCCAGCGACCACGCCACGTCGACCCAACCATGCGCCCAGCCGCCTTCGGCAATCGAAAAGTTTGTCAGGTAGAGCCAATACGGCCACTGCGGCGGCAAGGTCACCTGGCCCTCTTGCCCGATCAGCAGCGCG
>DASVFC010000690.1:0-8371 GCA_036380235.1 Vicinamibacterales bacterium | reverse complement strand
TCACCTGGGACGATCACGAGTTCACCAACAACACGTGGATGAACGGCGCGCAGAACCACAACAACAACGGCGAGGACGAAGGCGAATGGAATGCGCGGCGCGTGGCGGCGGTCCAGGCCTACTTCGAATGGATGCCCATCCGCGAGGACGCGCCGACGCTGCAGGGCCGCATCTATCGCTCCTTCCGCATCGGCAACCTCGCGAACCTGATCATGCTCGATACCCGCATGATCGGCCGCGACGTCCAGGTGCTCAACAAGGAGATCGAGAAGATTCACGATCCAAACCGGCAGCTGCTTGGGCCGGAGCAGGAAGGCTGGCTCGCCGAGCAGTTCGCCACCGCGGTGCGCAGCAAGTCGACGTGGACCCTGCTCGGGCAGCAGGTGATGTTCGCCCCGCAGACCCCGGTCGGCACCGTCGCCGGCAACGCTGACTCGTGGGACGGCTACCGCGGCGCGCGCGGACGGGTGTTCGACATGATCGAGCGTGCGAAGGTGAGCAACCTGGCGGTGCTCACTGGAGACGTTCACAGCTCGTGGGCCTTCGACCTGCCACGTGATCCATTCGCCGGGTACGACAGTTCCACAGGTAAGGGATCGCTCGGGGTGGAGTTCGCCGGAACGTCCGTGTCGTCACCCAGTAACGTCGGCCGCGACGGTCAGAAGCAATTGGACGATCTCCGGGCGGCGCGTCCGCACCTGCATTACGTTGATGGCCGCTATCGCGGTTACTACATCGTCGATCTCACCCGCGACCGGCTGCAGGCCGACTTCTTCGGCGTCGAGACGATTCAGGAACGCAGCGCGAAGGAGCGTTTCGAGCAAGGATTCATAACGGAATCAGGTCGGAACCATCTGACGGCCGCATCGTCTCCCGCCTGAACACCCGCTCGGAGACTGCGTTATCTGCCTCTTCTGCGGCATAATCCGGGGAAACCATGAACCGGACGGATACGTCGGACCCGAATTATTACCATCGCGTCGTCGACTGCCAGTGGGCCTGCCCCGCGCACACGAATGTCCCGGAATACATCCGGCTCATCGCGCAGGGGCGGTTCGACGACGCTTACATCGTCAACCGTGAAACCAACGTCTTTCCCGGCATCCTCGGTCGCACGTGCGATCGTCCGTGCGAGCCGGCGTGCCGCCGCGGCCGGGTCGACGGCAAGCCGGTGGCGATCTGCCGCCTGAAGCGCGTCGCCGCCGATCACAAGGACGACATCACGCACCGGCTGCCAAAAGCGCCGGCGCAGAAGAACGGGAAGAAGGTCGCGCTCATCGGCGCGGGTCCGGCCGCTCTGACGGTGGCGAACGACCTGATGCCGCTGGGATACCAGTGCACGATCTTCGAAAAGCAGCCGCGCCCCGGCGGCCTGATGCGCGTCAACATCCCCGCATTCCGCCTTCCTGAAGAAGTGCTCGACGAAGAAATCGGCTACATCGTCAACATGGGCGTCGACGTCAAATACAACACGCCCGTCACGAGCTTGAAGGCGCTGGTCGACTCCAAGGAATTCGATGCGGTGTTCGTCGGCACCGGCGCGCCGAAGGGCAAGGAGCTCGATCTGCCTGGGCGGCACGACACCGACCAAATCTTCATCGGCATCGAGTGGCTCGAGTCGATTCACTTCGGCCACATCGACTCGGTCGGCAAGCGCGTGCTGATTATCGGCGTCGGCAATACGGCGATGGACTGCTGCCGCTCGGCCAAACGTCTCGGCGCCACCGACGTGAAGGTGATCTCGCGCCGCACCCGCAAGTACTTCAAGGCCTCGCCGTGGGAGCTCGAGGATGCGGAAGAGGAGCAGGTCGAGATTCTCGAGAACCTCTCACCGGTCCGCTTCATCGTCGAAAACGGCAAGCTGACCGGGATGGAGTTCGACAAGTTCACCTCGCGCGAGGAAAACGGCAAGTTCATCCAGGAGCCGGCCGGACGCGTGATCCTGCCGTGCGATTCGGTGGTGTTGGCCATCGGCCAGGAGAACGCGTTCCCGTGGATCGAGCGCGACATGGGGCTCCAGTTCGACCCGAAGTGGGACATGCCGGTAGTCGACAAGACGACGTTCATGTCGACGATGCCGGGTGTGTTCTTCGGCGGTGATGCGGCGTTCGGACCGGCGAACATCATCTGGGCGGTCGAGCACGGGCATCAGGCGGCGATCTCAATTCATCAATACTGCCAGGGGCAGGACGTGAAGGTGCGTCCGCCGCACGGCATGACGCTGTCCAGCACCAAGATGGGCCTGCACGAGTGGGCCTACAGCAACAACTACGACCCCGTGGCGCGACAGAAGATGAAGCACGTCGATCTGCCGGTGCGCTTCTCGAAGATGACGGTTGAAGTGGAAGAGGGCTTCACGGCAGAGCAGACGCGCAATGAAGTCGAGCGCTGCCTCAATTGCGACGTGCAGACGCACTTCACCGATTCACTGTGCATCGAGTGCGACGCCTGCATCGATATTTGCCCGACCGATTGCCTGACGCTGATTCCGAACCTCGAGAGCGAAGACGCGCTGCGCGCGCTGACGCTGGCGCCGGCGATCAACAAGGACCAGCCGCTGTTCCACTCCAGCCCGTTGAAGCAGACGGGGCGGTTGATGGTGAAAGACGAGAACGTGTGCCTCCACTGCGGCCTGTGCGCCGAGCGATGCCCGACCTATGCGTGGGACATGCGCAAGTCGGTGATCGAGCTGCCGCACGCGGGCACGGCATTCATTCCGCTGGAGGCTGTTGCACGGTGATGAACACGCGCGTAAACGATTTCGCATTCAAGATCGCCACTGCCAACGGCACCGGCTCGGCCAGCGCCAACGGCCTGATCATGCAGGCGATCTTCCGCATGGGCGTGCCGGTGACCGGCAAGAACGTGTTTCCGTCGAACATCCAGGGCCTGCCGACGTGGTACGAGATCCGCGTCAACAAACATGGCTACACGGCGCGGACGCCGCACTTCGACCTGATGCTGGCGCTCAACGCCGCGACTTATGCCAAGGACGTCGCGGAAGTTCGCAGCGGCGGCTACCTGCTCTACGACTCGTCGTGGCCGCTCGACGACAAGCTGAAGCGACCCGATGTCACCTACATCGGCATCCCGCTCGCCGAGATGTGCAACGCCACCTTCAAGGGCGTGCGCGAGCGGATCCTGATGAAGAACATTGCCTACGCCGGAGCGCTGGCGGCCTTGATCGGGATGGACACCGAGATCATCGCGAACCTGACCAAGGAAAAGTACGCGGCGAAGAAGTCGCTGCTGGATTCAAACGAGACCGCGATCGCGCTCGGCTACGACTATGCCAAGTCGCACTTCGAATGCCCATTGCCGATTCATCTCGAGAAGATGGATGCGACGAAAGATAGCATCCTGATCGACGGCAATACCGCGGCGGCGCTGGGCGCCGTGTATGCGGGCGCCACCGTCGGCGCGTGGTATCCGATCACACCGGCGACGTCGGTGATGGAGGCGTTCAAGGCGTTCTGCATGAAGTTTCGCCGCGATCCCGAGACGAAGAAGAAGAAGTTCGCAATCCTGCAGGCCGAAGACGAACTGGCGGCGCTCGGCATGGTCGTCGGCGCTTCGTGGGCAGGCGCGCGCGCCTTTACGCCCACTGCCGGCCCGGGCATCTCGCTGATGAACGAGTTCATTGGCCTGGCCTACTACGCCGAGATCCCGGCGGTGATCGTCGACGTGCAGCGCACGGGTCCGTCCACCGGCATGCCGACGCGCACGCAGCAGGGCGATCTGCTGCTGTGCGCCTACGCGTCCCACGGCGACACGCGTCACATCTGCTTGTATCCGTCCGATCCGAGCGAAGCGTTCGACATGGCGGCGAAGGCGTTCGATCTCGCCGAACGATTCCAGACGCCGGTGTTCCTGGTCACCGACCTCGACATCGGCATGAACGACTGGATGGTGCCAAAGCTGAAATGGGATGACAGCTATCGTCCGGATCGCGGCAAGGTGCTGTCGGCGGCGGAGCTCGAGCAGGCCAAGAATTTCTGGCGCTATTACGATCACGACGGCGACGGCATCCCGCAGCGCTCGCTGCCGGGCGTGCATCCGAAGGGCGCGTATTTCACGCGCGGCTCGGGTCACAACAAGTACGGCCAATACACCGAGGACGCCACCGAATACCAGGAAGTGCTCGACCGGATCGCGCGCAAGGTGCAGGGCGCCACGCGCGCGGTGCCGGCGCCGCTGATCAAGCAGACCCCGGGAGCCAAGATGGGATTAATTACCGTTGGCGGCTGCCACGCGGCGTGCGTCGAGGCGATGGACCTCCTGGCCAAGGAAGGGATCGCGCTCGACTACATGCGCGTCCGCGGCTTCCCGTTCGGCGAGGACGTCCGGCAATTCATCGAGCAGCACGAGGTCAACTTCGTCGTCGAGCAGAACCGCGACGCGCAGCTGCGCAGCCTGCTGATGCTCGACCTCGGCGTGCATGTGGAGAAGATGGAATCGGTGCGCTACTACGCGGGCTTCCCGATGAGCGCCCACCACGTGATCAGCGGCGTCAAGGCGAAGCTGGAGAAGGCGGCATGACCTATATTGCGAAACCGAAAGTTCACCATCCGTCGCTGAAGGCGAACGCGATTGGCCTGACCCGCCGCGACTACGAAGGTGCGATCACGACGCTGTGCGCCGGCTGCGGCCACGACTCGATCACGGCGGCAGTCATCCAGGCGTTCTGGGAGCTGAGCATCCCGCCGCACAAGGTGGCGAAGCTGTCGGGCATCGGCTGCTCGTCAAAGACGCCGGCCTATTTCCTGCGTGAAGCGCACGGCTTCAACAGCGTGCACGGCCGCATGCCGGCAGTGGCCACCGGTGCCAACGCCGCCAACGGTGATCTGATCATGATCGGCGTGTCGGGCGACGGCGATTCGCTGTCGATCGGTCTCGGCCAGCTGTGCCACGCGATCCGGCGCAACGTCAACATGCTCTACCTGCTCGAGAACAACGGCGTGTATGGATTGACGAAGGGTCAATTCTCCGCGTCAGCCGATGTCGGCTCCACCGCCAAGAAGGGCGAAGCCAACATGATGGAGCCGATCGACGGCGTGTTGATGGCGCTCACGCTCGGCGCCACGTTCGTGGCGCGCAGCTTCTCGGGCGACAAGAACCAGCTGGTGCCGATCATCAAGGCTGGCCTCGCCCACAAGGGGTTCGCCTTCGTCGACATCATCTCGCCGTGCGTCACGTTCAACGATCATGAAGGCTCGACCAAGAGCTACGCGCACACGCGCGAGCACAAGGTGGAAGTGGTGCAGGCCGACTTCGTCCCGCCGCGCGAGGAGATCACTACCGAGTACGGCGAAGGCGAATTGCAAAACGTGATGCTGCACGACGGCAGCTGGGTGAAGCTTCGCAAGCTGGCGAAGGATTACGATCCCACCAATCGCGACGCGGCTTACGCGCACATCCGCGAGCACCAGCGGAAGGGTGAGGTGGTCACCGGTTTGCTGCACCTGTCGCCGAATTCAAAGGACGTGCACGACCAGAACGAGACGGTCGGCACGCCGCTCTACAACCTGCCGCACGAACAGCTGTGCCCGGGTAACGATGCGCTGCAGAAATTGATGGCGCAGTATCGGTGATCCGGGAACCGGGAACCGGGATCCGGAATCGTTGCGTGGAGCCGGGTCTTTAGACCCGGCGTCCGCGCGTCTCCCCTCTATTACGTGCCGGTGACCGACGGCTACTTCGTCTCGCCAAAAATCACATTCACATAAGCCGTCACGCGATCGGGCGGCGCGGAATTGAATCCGGTGTACTTCGCCGGGACGCTCCATTCCTTCGCAACCTGCTCCGCGGTCTTGCCGGCCTTCTTGCCTGCCTGCACGTGCGCGATGAATTCGGCGACGTAGTCCGCAAACTGCGACATGTCGTTCAGCGTGCTGTTGGCGGCCGTGTGACCGTTGATCACGATGTCGACGTTCGGAATTCCCTTGACCGCCTTGCGAACGGTGTTGGCGTACTCGACGCCCGAGCCGCCATTGTTCTTGTCCATGATCGGCAGACTCTTGCTCGGGAACACGTCGCCCGCGTGCATCACGCGATGCGCGGGAAATTCGACGAACGCGTCGCCGCCGGTGTGCGCGGGCCCGAAGTAATACAGGTTGACCTGGTCGGCGCCTGAACCGAGTGTCAGCTTGTCGGTGAAGGTTCGTTTCGGGATGCCCTTGCCGGGGTTCTCCTTGAACACGTTCGGCGAGTCGCCGGGGAAGCCGACCACGCGATTGGGCGAGGCGATGTTCTTCGCGTTGTTGGCGTGCGCGACGATCTCGGCGGCCGCCGGCATGGCCACGTTGCCGCTAACGTGATCGAAATGCAGATGGGTGTTGATTACCGTCGTTACCGGTTTGTCGGTGAGCGTCTTGATTTTGTCGAGCAGCGGCTGCCCCCAGCCGGGGTTCTTGGTGTCGACAACCGTAACACCCTTGGCTTGCACGAACACTGCGGTGTTGCCGCCGCCGCCGCGAAGCACAAACAGGTTGTCTTTGACTTTCTCGACGGTGATGTTGTCCGCCGCCGGCTGAGGCGCCGGCTGTTGCGACGCCTTGACGGCGATGCTGACGCTGCCGATGGCGATGAGTATTCCCAGGATGGTTGCGCGTTTCATGGAGGGAGATGGTAGCAGGTGGACGGGGTAGCGGGAACCGGGAGCCGGGCACCGGGAGCCGGGAACCGGGAAAGGGGGACCGGGCACGTGGCCCTCGGCTCCCGGCCCCCGGGGCTCCCGGCCTCCCGGCCTCCCGGGCTCCCGGTTCCCGGCTCCCGGTTCCCGAACCCTTTCCCCCTTGACCCCGTCTAATCCGATCGTAGATAACGTCACCTTATGCCGAACCCGCCGCTTCCCGAGCTGACCCACCTGCAGTTCCTCGTCCTCGGCGTGCTGCGAAATGACCCCCAGCCGGGACGGGCATTGCGACAGGCGCTCTCGGCGTATGGCATCCGCCGGACCGGCCCCGCGTTTTACCAGTTGATGGCGCGACTGGAGAAAGATCGCCTCGTCGATGGGTGGTATGAGCAGATCACCGTTGGTGACCAGGCGGTGACCGAGCGCCATTACAAGATCACCGCAGACGGCGCCAGGCGCTGGAAAGACGCGCGGGCGTTCTACGAACACGTGGCCCGCTCGGCGGCGAAATTGCGGTGGTCCGATGCCTGAGTTCCGCCGCGGCCTCGGCCGCTTCCTGCCGCAATCGGCGGAACGCGAACTGTTCCACCCCTCGCTCGAAGACTTGCGCGCCGAGCATGTCAGCGGTCTCCGGCTGCAACTCGCCATCATCGCGTTGTGGTTCGAATGCTGGCGGGTATATCTGTTCAACGTGCCGGCGGCGCGCGGCCGCCGCGCAGTTCACATCAAGCCCGTTCACACCCGCAAGGAGTTTCTCGTCATGTTCGTCCAGGATGTTCGCCGTGCAACGCGGTTGTTTCGCATGGAACCCGGCTTCGCGGCCGCAGCGGTCATGACTCTTGCGCTCGGCATCGGCGCCAACACCGCATTGTTCGCCGTTGTTGAAGCCGTCCTGCTGCGGCCGCTTCCCGTCGATGGCGCCGACGAGCTGGTGATCGTCCGGCATCGCGACAACAACACCGGGTTGACGAAGGACCATCTGGCGACCGGCGACGTCTTCGATCTGCGCCAGCGCATGCAGACCGTCGAAACATTCGCGCCATATGCGGGGTTCCAGGGCACCTTGTACGGCGACGACGAACCGATGCGCATCGAGGGACTTGGCGCCACGCCCGAGTTGCTGTCGGCGCTGCGGGTCGACGCGTCAACCGGGCGGCTCCTCAATGCTGATGATGCAAGACAGTCGGCACCGCCGGTCGTGATGATCAGTCACGAACTGTGGCAAACGCGATTCGCCGGCGATCCCAACATCATCGGCCGCGGCGTCTTGATTGGGAATACGAGGCGGCAGGTGGTCGGCGTCATCGAGAAAGGCTTTCACTTTCCGCCGGCGTCGGCGACGCACGTGATCCTGCCGTTCGCGTTGCCCGCGACCCCGCCGGCGCAACGCGTGTCGGGGTGGATTTTCGGCCTCGGCCGCATGAAGCCGGGTGTGCGGCTCGAGGCGGTAGACGCGGAGCTGACAGCCTTGTCGGCAGAATTCGAGCGCGCGTATCCCGATCAGAATCGCGGCACGCAATATTACGCCGTGTCGTTGCGCGATGCGCTGGTTGGCGACACCAAGCGGCCGTTGTTGCTGCTGCTGGCGGCGGTTGGGTTTGTCTTGTTGATCGCGTGCGGAAATGTCGGCAACCTGCTGCTGGCGCGATCGCTCGGACGCCGCCAGGAGATGGCGGTGCGAGCCGCGCTCGGGGCGTCGCAGGCCCGCCTGGCGTCGCAGGTCCTGGTTGAGGGACT
>DASVFC010000689.1:0-9349 GCA_036380235.1 Vicinamibacterales bacterium | reverse complement strand
ACCGGCCTGAGCCTGGGCCGCATTCGCGCCGAAGTTGAAAAGCTGGTGCTTTATGCGGCGGGTGAGTCGACGATCACGACGACTCATGTCAAGGACCTGGTCATCCCGGAAAACGAGTCGGAAGGCGTGTTCGCGCTGATCGACGCGGTGCGAAATTCCAACGCGCCCAAGGCGCTGCTAGAGATTTCGGCGTTGTTTGATGCCGGCGTGCAGCCGCCGCTGATTTTAGGCCAACTGCGCGCCGCGGCTATCCAGTTGCGCAACGACGCGCGCGTGCGCAACGGGCTCGAGGCGGTGATGCGGACCGATGTCGCGATCAAGTCATCGGCGGGGACACCACAACATTTGCTGGAGTGCCTGGCCGTGGAGTTGTGCGCGCGGTAAAGCTTCAATCCATGCGCAGCGCTTGCACAGGATCTTCACCCGCCGCACGACGCGCGGGGATGTAGCATGCGACCGCCGCGATCGTGAACATCAGCAGCGCCGCACCGCCGATAGCCAGGGGATCGGTCGGTGCAACGCTGAAGAGAAAGCTTTGCAGGACGCGCGCCCCGCCGAGGACGCCAGCCAATCCCACCGCGACGCCGATCGCAGACACCACCAGCCCGCGCATAACGATCAGGCGCAGAATGTCGATCCACGCCGCCCCGAGCGCCATCCGTACGCCAATCTCCCGCCGATATTGCGACACGATCGTCGTCAAGACACCGTAGAGTCCGGCGGCCGCCAGCAACACGGCCAGTGAGGCGAATCCGGTCAGGACCAGCAGCGCGAACCGCCGGGTGATCAGCGTTCGGTCAACGAGTTCTTCGAGCGTGGCGGTGCGAAAGAACGTCTGCTGCGGATCGATGCGCCAGACCTGCGCCTTCGCGTTCTCGATCAGTGGTTGCGGATCGATTCGCGTCCGTGCCACCAGCGTGATGGTGCCGGTTGGGGACTGCGCGTATGGAATCAGGATCTCCGCGCGCGGCGCTGCGTCGAGGCGATCGTGGCGCAGCGATCGCACGACGCCGACGATTTGCGACTGCGCCGGCTTGCCCGCACTGCGATACTCGATGCGCTGACCGATGGGGTTGACGCCGGCCAGGTACCGTTCGACGAACGCGTCGCTGACCAGGACCACGCGCGGCGCGTCGGGACCGTCACGATCGTCGAGCAGCCGGCCAGCGAGGAGGCGTGCGCCGATGGCCTCGAAGTAGCCGGGAGACACGACGTTGATCGAGCTGCGAATGCCCTGGCCCGGTGGCGGGGCAGGCTGATCGATCAGCCGCACCGCGCTCTGAATGTCGACGTTCGACTCGATGAACGGCATCGCCTGCACCGTTCCCACCGTCTCGACGCCGGGAAGCTGACCGACACTGTCGACGATCCGTTGATGAAACGTGCGCAGCGCCGCCGGCCCGTTGTTGCGGTCCCAGGCAAACATCTGCAGCACCAGCACGCCGTCCTGGCGAAAACCGGTGTCGACCTGGAGGAGGTTGATGAAGCTGCGCAGCATGAGCGTGGTTCCGCTCACCAGCATCAGCGCCAGAGCAACCTCGGCGACCACCAGTGCGGAGCGAAGACGCCGCTGCGACCGATCGGCGGTAGTGGTGCGATGGGCGGTCGCCTGCAGGCCGCCGCGCGATAAGCGCACTGCCGGAATGAGTCCCGCCGCAAGGGTTACGAATGATGCGAGCACCACAGCGAACACGACGGCGCCGCTGTCCACGTGCAGCGCATCGATCCACATCACGTCACGCGGACCCCAACTGGCGAGGCCGCGCATGGCCGCCTGTGCAAGGGCGAGCGCGGCGACCGAGGCTGCAGAGGCGAGGAGCAGGGTTTCGACCAGCAGCTGCCCAACCAGGCGCCGTCGGCTTGCGCCAAGCGCCGATCGCACGATCAGCTCCTGTTGACGGACCGACCCGCGCGCCATCAGCAGATTCGTGACGTTGACGCACGCGATCAGCAGAACAGCCAGTACCGCTGCCGTGAACAGCGTCACCGCGGGACGCACATCGCCAACCAGATGTTCGCGCAGCGTGATTACATCGCTGCGCACGTCCTTGTTGGTGGGCGGATACTCCTTGGCCAGCTGCAGCGAAATCGCTTCCATCTCGGCGCGCGCCTGTTCGAGCGTGACACCGTCTTTCAGGCGCCCGACCACGCCCCAGTAGCCGCTGACGCGGATGCGCGGTTCGAATTCCTCGATCGCTTTCGCGGTGTACAGGTCGCGATCGCCAGGCGCATACTCTTGCAAGTGCGGTTGGAACTCGTTCGGCGCAATCCCGATCACGACATAGGCTCCGTCATCGAGCGGGATGCTGCGGCCGATGATTGACGGATCGGCGTTGAATCGCGAGCGCCAGAATCGTTCGCTCAAGACGACGGCTTTATCGTTGCCTTTCTTGTGCTCGTCCGGAAGGAAGTAGCGCCCGAAGACTGGTTGGAGAGCGAACGCCTGGAAGAAGCCTTCCGTGACCTTGACCGCCTTGACCACCTCCGGGCGATCGCCACCGAGGTAGTCGTAGCTGTACGGATCCAACGCGGCCAGGTGCGAGAAGCTGGTCTGACGAGCCCGCCAGTCGAGGAAGTTTCCGGGCGCAACGTAATTACGGCCGGCCGCATCCGGTACCCGTTCCCAGAGCGTCACAATGCGGTCCGGCGCCGGGTATGGGAGAGGCCGCAACAACATCTGCGTGACCACGCTGAATGCCACGATCGAGCCCGCCATGCTGAGTGCGAGAATTGCGACGGTGGTGACGGCGAACGCGGCGTGCTGGCGCAACTGGCGCACCCCGTGCCGTATGTCGTCGATCGCTTGCAGGTCCGCCACTTCGCGCTGACGAATCCAAAAGGCATCGATGAAAGCGCCGAGCGCATGACGCGTCAGGTCGCGCTTCGCCTTCGGCCAATCGTTGGCGCGCGCCTCGGCGGCAGCGAGCTCACCCTGCCATTCGAGGAGCCATTCCGAACGCAGCCGCGACGGCACCAGCCACGCCGCCGCCCGAATGATGCGCCAGGCCATGTCAGCCCTCACTTTCTACCGGCCGCAGCAGGCGCTTGCCGGCCTCCGCCATCGCCTGCGTCCGTTCCCGGGCGTCGATGGCGATGGTCTTGCCGCCGCTGGTGAGCTCGTAATAGCGCCGCGGCGGCCGTTGTTCACGGCGCGCCACGCCTTCTTTCTCCCAGCGTGAGCGCACGCAACCTTCTGCGTCAAGCCGGCGCAGGATGGGGTAGACGGTGCCGCTCGGAAGCCCGGTGGCGTCCATGATGTCGAAGCCGTGGTGATGGCCGTCAAGGAGGGCCTGGAGCACGAGCGCGGTGGGGTAGGTCAGTCGCATAGGCGTAGTTTACTACCTATGTAGAGATAGACGTAAAGGCCGGCCGAAAAGTTGGCAACGACACTCCTTGTCGGGAGGCACTCCATGTCGGGAGGCACTCCTTGTCGGGAGGCACCTCTTGTCGGGAGGCACCTCTCGTCCGGACTATTGCTTGTTTGGAATTACTTCGCGATGCGGGCGGCGAGGCGCGACTTGTAGCGCGACGCGGTATTGCGGTGGATGATGCCCTTGGTGGCCATCTTGTCGACGAGCGACTGCAGACTCTTCAACGCCGTCTTGGCGCCGTCCACGTCCTTGCTGTCGAGCGACTTGCGGATGCTCTTCAAACCGGTGCGGAGCCGGGCGCGCAGGGCGCGGTTGTGCTCGCGACGCTTGACGTTTTGCCGATTGGCCTTCAGGGCCGACTTGTTACGCTTTGCCACTGTCTAGAACCTCGATGTCAGAAAGATGCCGAACGAATAAGTCTAGCACACAGACAGGGTTATAAAGGTTATAGGGTGATAAAGGTTACAAAAGTGGTGCGGTTCTAGGTTCGAGCGGTTCTTAGGTTCCAGCGGTTCTAGGTTCGCGGCGCCGTTCGGGGGTTCTGCGTCGAGCCACGAACCGGCCGCCAGCGGCCTAGCGGCCAACGATTTGATAGGAACCGGTCGCGGGCGGTTTGTTGGAGAGTTTTGTGACCGGCTTGCCGTCCACGATTTCCATCCACTTGTAAACCAGGTTCGACGGCGCGGGTGGAGCGGCGCCGGTGATTTTCTTGACGTAATTCTTCGTTTCTTTGAAGGGCGGCACGTCGCCGTACTTTTCCACGTTGCCCATGCCGGCGTTGTAAGCGGCCAGCGCCAGTTCGACGTTGCCGTTGTAGCGATCGAGCAGCCGCTTCAGATACGTCACGCCGCCGCGAATGTTCTGATCAGGGTCGAAAGGGTTCGCCACCCCGAGCTCGCGAGCCGTGGCCGGCATCAGCTGCATCAAGCCCATCGCGCCCTTCGGCGACACGGCAGCGGGGTTAAACGCGGACTCGACCTGGATCACGGCCCGAACCAGGTCGGCCGCTACCTGCTGATTGCGGGCGTGCTGGGAAATCGATGCTTCGTAAGGTGCGCTCTTTACGGTTGCCAGCGGCTTGGTCGCCCGAACCGTGACGGAGCCATGCACGTCATAGGTCGTCTGCGGGCCGTCGCCGCCGCGCGGCTTGTCCGACAGCACGAGCTTGCCGTCACCGTCGCGCCAGCTGTAAATCTGGGCGTCGGCCGGGGCGGCGAAAATCAGGCAGAATGCGAGGAGCAAAACACCGCGAAACAAGGACACTTAGTTTAAGGTATCGGCAACTTCCGGTCCCGCGGTAGATGCCGAATTCAGGCCTGAATCTGCGTTATTCGAGCAGTCGCCTGACCTCCTTTTGAGCACTGTCTAGCAGTTCTGTAATTCTGCTCGCGTCCTTGCCGCCGGCCTGGGCGAAGTCGGGACGACCGCCGCCACCACCGCCAATAATCGGCGCCAACGTCTTGACGAGCTGGCCGGCCGGGGCGCGCTTCGCAAGGTCAGGTGTCACCGTCACCACCAGAGACACTTTGCCCTCCGCCATCGGCGCCGCCAGCACCACCACACCGCTCTTCAGACGCGACTTCAACGTATCGGCCAACGTACGCAGCGATTCCGAATCAACATCGTCAACGCGACGGGCAATCAGCGTCGCCTCGCCGATCTGCACCTTGTCTTCATCGGCTCCACCGCCGCCACCGCCGCCTAGCGCGAGCTTCGTTTTCAGCTGCTGATTCTCTTTCTGCAGCTTGCTGAGATTCTTCGTCTGTGCGTCGATCCATTGCGGCAGCGGGCCGGCACCGGCAATGGCGCGAGCCGCATTCAGCTCGTCAACGGACTTGCGGAACATCTCGTAGGCCGCAAGGCCGGTCACCGCTTCGATACGGCGCACACCTGCGGCGACGCCGGATTCCTCAGTGATGAGCAAGATACCGATGTCGCCCGTTGCGCGCACGTGCGTGCCACCGCATAGCTCGGTGCTGAACCCGCCGTCACCGATCTCGACGACCCGAACCTTGTCGCCATACTTTTCGCCGAACAACGCCATGGCACCGGCGGCAATCGCTTCCTGCGTATCGCGAACCGTGGTGTTGACCGCTTCGTTCTGCAAGATCGCCTCGTTGACGATGCGCTCGATTCGCTGCAACTCTTCGCGTGTGACCGCAGAGAAGTGCACGAAGTCGAAGCGCAGCCGATCGGGCGCCACGAGCGAACCCGCCTGCTTGACGTGCGGGCCCAGGACCTTGCGCAAGGCCGCATGCAGGAGGTGCGTGGCGGTGTGGTTGCGGCGCGTCGCATCACGCAAAGCGCAATCCACTTCCGCGGTCACGAGATCGCGAGTCGTCAATGCGCCGTCAAGTTTCTCGAGGCGATGCGCGCGCGGCAACCCGGGGCCGAGCCGCACCACTCCGGAAACCCGCGTGCGTCCTGCCGCGCTCTCGATCCATCCCTGATCGGAGACCTGGCCGCCGGCTTCGACGTAGAACGGCGTCTTTGCGAGAACGGCGTAGCCCGTTTCACCGTCGTTGAGCACGTCAACCGGTTGCTTCTTCGCATCAAACAGCGCGAGCACCGAGACGCCCCTGAGTGCGGTTTCGGAATAGCCCTCAAAGGTATCGCCCGCCTGGCGAAGCGCAGCGCGCGCGCTATCGGACGCGAAGGCAAATTCCTCACCCTTCTTGTCGAAGGCACTGCCGGCGCGCGCCTTTTCGCGCTGGCCTTCCATGGCTGCGTCGAATCCTTCGCTGTCGAACCTCAAGCCCTGGTTGCTCGCGAGGTCCTCGATGAAGTCGCGCGGCAGGCCATACGTGTCGTAGAGCTTGAACGCTTCCTCGCCGCTGACCACCTTATTGGAATTGGCCGCGCGTTCGAGCACGTCTTCGAGACGCGGCAGACCGCCGGTCAGCACCGCGTCGAACCGTTCCTCTTCGCTCCTGATCACCTGCACGATCGCATCGCGGCCGGCCTTCAGCTCTGGATAGGCGTCGCCCATTTCCCGCACCAGCACATCGACCAGCGTGTGCAGGAACGGTTCGCTCATCCCGAGCTTGCGGCCGTGACGCATTGCGCGGCGCATGATCTTGCGCAACACGTAGCCGCGCCACTCGTTCGACGGCACCACGCCGTCGGCGATCAGAAACGTCGACGCGCGCGCGTGATCGGCGACGACGCGCATCGAGACGTCGGTCGGCAGCATGGACCTGTTGTAGGCATGACCCGACCGCTTGCCGATGGCTTCGAGCAGCGGCATGAACAGCGGCGTGTCGTAGTTCGACATCGTGCCCTGCATCACCGCCGAAATGCGTTCGAGCCCCATGCCGGTATCGATCGACGGCGCGGGCAGGGGAGTAAGCGCGCCCTGGTCGTTGCGCTCGAACTCCATGAACACGTTGTTCCAGATTTCGACGAATCGTTCGCTGCCCGATTCCACGTCGTCGACGAACTTGCCCGTGCCGGGCACGCTGGCGCCGCGATCGACGTAGATCTCCGAGCAGCGCCCGCACGGGCCCGTGTCGCCCATCGCCCAGAAATTGTCGGCCATGCCGAGCTCGCCGATGTGATCGGCAGGCACGAAGTCGAGCCACCGTTTATAGGCCTCGTCGTCTCGCGGGATGCCCTTTTCACCCTTGAAGACGGTGACGTAGAGGTTCTTCGGATCGAGCCCCCATTCCTTCGTCAGGAGGTTCCACGCAAGCTCAATCGCATCGTGCTTGAAGTAGTCGCCGAACGAGAAGTTGCCGAGCATCTCGAAGAACGTGTGATGCCGGAGCGATGGACCGACGTTGTCGAGGTCGTTGTGCTTGCCGCTGACGCGCATGCACTTCTGCGACGTCGCCGCGCGCGTGTAGTCACGCTTTTCGCGGCCGAGGAACATGTCCTTGAACTGGTTCATCCCCGCGTTGGTGAACAGGAGCGTCGGATCGTCGCCGGGTAGCAGCGGGCTGCTGGCGACCGTGCGGTGACCGTGCTTCGCGAAGTACTGCAGGAAGGAGTTGCGAATTTCCCGGGGATGCATCTGCTTATTGTAAGTGCACTGACGGGGCGGCACCACTTGTCGGGAGGTGATTCTTGTCGGGAGGCGATCGGTGTCGGGGGTTATTACTTGTCAGGGTTCGTCTTCAGCTGTTTCAGGATGCTCTCGAGACGGAACCCCTGGGCGGCGAGTGCTCGGATGATGCGTGCGCGTGCTTTTTCATCCAGGTGCCGGCGTGACTTTCCGCGTAATCGTCGTTCGAGGGCACGTTCGAGCAACGCGGTTTCATCGACGTCCTCGAACACCTCGCGCACCGCATCTTCTGCGGTGGCGCTGTCGATGCCGGCCTGGCGAACTTTCTGGATGACGCGGGCGCGGCCGCGATGTTTGATCTCGCTTTCCATCCGGGCAATCGCGCGCGCGACGCGGCGGTCGTCGAGCGTGCCGTCTGCCTTCAAGCGGGTAACCGCGGCGTGGATGTCGTCCGGGGCGATCTTGCGGCGGGCGAGTCGCGCGCGAAGCTGCGTCTCAGACAGTTCGCGCGCGGACAACAGAGTCAGCGCTACGGTATTCGCATCGGCCACTTACGCGTACCGTAAAAGGGAAGCAGGTTCCCTTTAGGACCCGAACCGGGTGATTTCCGGTTCCTTCTTTGGTGGAGCAGCCGCCGGCTTTGCTGCCGCTGCGCCGGGGGCAGGCCGGGCCGGAGCCGCACCCGGACGCGCGGCCGCGGCGGGGGCGCCTGGCCTGGTGGCCGGCGCGATCGGCTTGCTGAAAACAGTGTTGGCCATCTGATCGCGCGAAACCTCCGCGGTCGTGGAGATCCCCTGCACCTTGAGCTTGAATTCGTCCACGTGCGAGGCCCAGCGCAGCGCCTCTTCGTAACTGATCAGTTGCTGCTGGAACAGGCTGAAGATCGACTGGTCGAACGTCTGCATGCCGTACTGCGACGTGCCCTGCGAAATCGCGCCGGCGATCAAGTGCGTCTTGTCCTTGTCGACGATGCAGTCCTTGATGAACGGGGTGGCGACGAGGACCTCCACGCCGGGGACGCGGCCCGTGCCGTCCTGGCGCGGAATCAGGCGCTGCGCGATCGCCGCGTTGAGCACCGATGCCAGCTGCAGGCGAATCTGTTTCTGCTGGTGCGGCGGAAATACCGAGATGATGCGGTTGATCGTTTCTGTGGCGTCGAGGGTATGGAGTGTCGAGAACACCAGGTGACCGGTTTCCGCGGCGTGCATCGCGGTTTCGATCGTTTCCATGTCGCGCATTTCGCCGACGAGGATGACGTCAGGGTCCTGGCGCAGCGCGCTGCGCAGCGCGTAGGCAAACGATCGCGTATCGACGCCGATCTCGCGCTGGTTGATGATGCAGCGGTTGTCGCGATGCAGGTATTCGATCGGGTCTTCGATAGTGATGACGTGCGCGGTGCGCGTCATGTTGATGTAGTCGATCATCGCGGCGAGCGACGTCGACTTGCCCGAGCCCGTGGTGCCCGTGCAGAGGATCAGCCCGCGCTGCTCCTGGGCGATCTTCTCCAGCACGACGGGAAGGCCCAGCTCGCGCACGGTCATGATCTTGACCGGGATGACGCGCAGCACCAGGCCCACGGTGCCGCGCTGCTGGAAGACGTTGCAGCGGAAGCGGCCGAGGCCGGGCACCGAATACGCGATGTCGATCTCGAGGTTGTCCTTGAACTTCTGCTTCTGCCGGTTGCTCATGATGGAGAACGCCATGGCGATGGTGTCCTCCTGCATGAGGCGCTTCAGCTCGCCCAGGGGGAGCAGGTCGCCGTCCACCCGGATCACCGGGTGGCTCCCCACCTTGAGGTGGAGGTCGGAAGCCTTCCGTTCCACCGCGATCTTCAGCAGGTCGTTGATGTGCATGGATCAGCCGCTCCGGGTCGTGCCTATCCGGCCACAGTCTGGCGCCGGGCTGCACCGCTCGCCGCGGTGGTCGCCTCGCGGACGAAGGTGAGCCAGCCGTGCTCGTCGGGCACGCGGCATTC
>DASVFC010000688.1:0-7086 GCA_036380235.1 Vicinamibacterales bacterium | reverse complement strand
CGAAGATGCCGAGTCCGCGACGCTCTTGACGCAGTGCGGGAAGGGCTGCGAGGCAGAGCAGCAGGACGGGGCCAAAACTCAATAGTGTGACCCACCAGAACTGCCGGGTCGCGAGACGATTGAGCTCGAACGCGACGACGGGACCGCCGCCGTCGACGTACTGCAGCAGGAACGTGAGCGCGGTCCCGGCGGCCAGCGGAATCGCCGCCGCAACGGCGTGGATCACCGCGCGCTTGATGTCGACGGCTCGTATCACTGCGACCAGTTCGTGAATCGCTGCCGCGGCGGTCAGCATGACACCGGCAAAGGAACTGATCGCAACAGAGAGGCCGAGGCACACGCCGGCGATCGCGAACGCGAGGCCGTCACGCGCCCGTGTTCGCCTCGCGATCGCCAGCAACCCGATCAGGCCGACGCCGTAACCAACGATGTGATGCGGCTGGTAAAACAACAGCCGCTGCAGGCCGTCGATCGGAATGCCCTGGAACCACCAGCGCGTGATCGCGTCGATGTTGAGGTTGCGGACCTCGCGAATGGCGGCGCCGTTGCGCAGGAAATCCACCATCGCATACAGACCTTCGAAACTTGACGAGACCACCACGAACGCGACGCCGGCGGCCGCGGCCCAGGGCCGCACGGCAAATGTCCGGGCCATGCCGTACAGGAACGCAATCAGCACCGCGTTGATCGAGACCGACCGGATGAGCAGCAATTCGTCGAGCGCGGCCCAGCTGCTGGCAACGCGATACTGAATGCCCGACAAGACGTGCGGCATCCAGTAGTAGTGCAATGCGTCGCCGCTGAAATACGGATTGACGGGCAACGGATCGCCCTTCGCCAGCTCGATCACGACGGCGCGACGCCATACATAGTCGGCGGTGAAGTAGGCCCGGTAGTCCTGGCCGTCGGGTCCAAGCTCGCCGACATGCGCGAAGGGCAAACCGGTGACGAGCGGGACGATCAACAGTACGAACGCGAGGGCGGCTGCGTCACCGGGGGCGGTGGCCGGCAACCTGAACCGCCCGGCGAGCCGTCTGGCTGGCCACGCGAGCGCCGCGACCAGCGCTGGCGCCGCGACAATCATCCAGACCCCGCGTCCGCCCGCCACCCACAGCACGGTCAGGAAGAAGCTGCCGAGTGCCTGGCCAATCAGCGGACCATACGCAACCGGCGCCAGCCAGCCGAGCCCCGGCATCATCGCGCGGACGATGAGCACGCCCGCCAGCAGGAAGAGCAACTGGCTCGGAATACCGAAGGCAAGCGCGGCCGGTCCAGCAACCGCGGCGAACACGATTGCGAATGCCGCAAGCGAGATGGCAACCGGCAGGCGGCCGTCGGCACCCATCACTTGCTTTGCGCGACGATGATCGACCGCGGCTCGAAGCGGATGCCTTCCTGCCGCCACTGCTTCAACAGCGATCGTAAACGGCGCAGCGCATCCTTCTGGCTGGCGCTGGTCGCGGGGTCTTCGAGGTGATCGAGTACCGCAAGCTCGAGATCCGCGACGCCCTTGCCATGATCGAGCGCGAGAAAAGCGCGGCCGTCGGCCAACGGGATCAGGGAGACGCCCGGCACCGTGCCGAACAGGTCGGGATTGACGAGGATCAGCGCGCGATTGCCGGGGAAGCGAACCAGCTGCGCCACCTGCACCTGTGCCACGGGCCCCTTGGTGGCGCGCTGATGCAGCTTGACGATCGCCCACGCGAGGTCGTCATCGATGCTTTCCAGCCAGGTGATGACGTCGCGGGGGAGGGTAATGCTGATCAGGTCGGCCGCGCGGCCAAACTTCGGCGGCCGCCCGCGCTTGCGTTGCGAGGCTCGCTTCATGCGGCCCGGGCGCCTACGGCGCCGGAGCGGCGGCCATGGCCGGTGAAGGCCGGCGTTTTTCCATCGACGCGCGGACGAGGAAGCGGGCGTACGGCATCACCTGCTTGATCGCGGCCACATTCATCTGGCACGGGCTCAGACACGTCGGGCACTTGTGATCGCGGATCTCGCGGCGGTGCGCCTGCGCGGTCTCCCGGAAGTAAATCGCTTCCGGATCTTCCTTGGTCACGTTGCCGACGACGTCGCTGTTCTCGCAGAAGAACAGGTCACCGTTGGGGTTCAACATGATGCCCTGGGTCATGAACGGGCACGGCGCGGTGCGGTGGTAGCCGTTGCCAATCATGTCCGCGTAGTGCATGTAAATGTAGTTCTGGCCGTCGAGCAGCGGATCCTGCCGCACGCGATCGAGGAAGAACTTGCGCATGCGCTGTTCTTCGACGCCGATCGGCTTCATCCCCTTCTCGAGCTCGGCGTTGCCCAGCATGGCGTCGGTGAAGCGCACCATGTTGAAGACGATGTCCAGTTTTTCCTTCTTCGCCCACGCCAGGATGTTGTCGGCGTCGTCGAGGTTCTTCGAGAAGATGGTCGACGAAATGCCGAAGTTGAAGCGGCGCGTCTTCTGCAGCTCCTGCATCGCGGCGATGGTCTTGCCGGCCTTCTCGAACGCGTTGCGGACGTTGCGGACCGAGCCGTGCATCTCGCCGACACCGTCGATCGACACGCGCGTCGAGAAAATGACGTTGCGCTCGTTACAGAGCTCGACAATCTTCGTCAGCATCGGGATGGCGCGATGGTGCGTGATCCCGGTAGTGTTGAGCGTCAGCTTGCGCAGCTTGGGGAACTTGTCGATCATCAGGCGGGCGATGTCGACCAGGTCGTTGCGCGTGGTCGGCTCGCCGCCGGAGATGGACGCGTTCTCGATGTCCTTCCACAAGTTCGAGCTGAATGCCTGCTCGATCTGGGCCAGGGTCATGTCTTCCTTGCGATTGCCGCGCGTCCAGTTGCTGCACATCTCGCAGCGGGCGTCGCACACGAAGGTGCAATGGAAGATGAAAACGGTGGGATGCAGCGGGGTGTATCTCGCCACGGCCGAACGGACGAGGTCGCGTGGAGCGCTCATCGCCGCCTTGGCGAGATATTTTGCAGCGTAAGTTTGTGCCATTAACTGCTTATCAGGGTCAGCGGCTTGTCGCGCCGTAGCCCGAAGGGCCAAAAGCGCGGCTTGTCCCGCCGTAGCCCGAAGGGCGAAGGCGGACCCACTAAGTCTTAGATTCTACAGGATTTCTGGCCCTTCAACAAACCTTTAGGTTTGGCGGCGACGAAGCCAGAGCACGAGCCCCGGCAGGTTTCCCGCCAGTCCTGTCAGTACGATCAATGTCGACAACGCAAAAGCGTCGGCATCGGCAACACTCATCGGCCTCAATAGCCATACGATGCCGGCTTGCGGCGCACCGAACCCGCTGATTGAGATCGGCAGGAGCAGCAGCAGCAAGCCCAGCGGCATGAACAACAGGAAATATGTGAAGGGCACGGTGATTCCAAGTCCGACCGCAAGCACGTAGGCCTGAGTGATTCGCAGCACCTGGACCAGGAGCGACCAGACGAGGACGTGCACAAGCACGCTGCGCCGATTACGGTAGCGGCCCACCGCGTCCGTAAGGCGTAGTAACCGGCGCGTCACAAACCCACCGTGACGACGGGTTGGAATGACTAGTCGCAGCCACTCGTCGGCCCAGAACACTGCCACGCATGCGATCAGCGCCACGAGGATCGCCGCGGGGATGCGCCAGTCGCCGGGCTCTTCCGGTGTCCATGCGATGACGCCGATGATGGCCATCAGCACCAGCGAGGCAACGCCAAGCAAGCGGTCGACGGCCACCGATGCGAGGGCCTCGCTTGCTGTCGCTTGCGGCTCAACGCTTGCGTGGGGCTGGGGAGTTGTGTCCTCGGGTCTGACGCGCGTCAGCCCATACGCGCGCGCGGCATCCGCGCCAATGCCCGCGGGCAGGAAGCTGCCGACGAATGAACTGACGAGGAATAGCCTGGTGGCGTCGCCGGTGGAGATGTTGATGCCGCTGCCGCGAAGCAGCAGGATCCACCGCAGGATCATCACCGCGCGATCGATGCCGACCATCACCAGCACCAGGATCAGGTGCTGCAGGCTCACCTCGGTGACTGCACGAGCCGAGGCGGCCATGTCGATCCTGGTGGCGAGATACGCGAGAATCGCCGCCGTGATCGCGAGGCGAACGATCATCTAGGGCTCGAGGTGCTGAGGGCTTGAGGCTCTGAGGGGGTGAGGGCTTGAGGGCTTGCGGGCCACGAACGCGAGGGTTTCGAAGAGGTTCTTACGGACCTTGAAGATCAAGTTCTCGGTGCGGGTGTACCGGGAAAGCGTGTCCACGCCGGGGAGGTTGACGAATAGCTTGCCGGCAGAGAGGAGGTCGCGAGCAAGCCCCGTCGAAATGCCGATTGCGCGCTCCATGTGAACCACTTCGAACCCGCCGTCGTAGAGCAATTGCTGCATGCGCCGCGGCGTGGTAACGAAGTTGTGGGTGTAATCAACATCCCAGAAGAAGCCGCGCTCTTTGAGGTAGTTCGGCACCACCACGAAGAAATATCCGCCGGCCTTCAGCGTGCGCAACGCCTCAGCCGTGAACTGTCTCGCATCGTCGATGCCGCGCATGTGCTCGAGGATCTGATCGGCGTAGATCACATCGGCCACCGCGTCGGCCATCGGAAACGGCGGCGTCCACGATTCGATCACATTGAGGCCCTTCTTGCGAAGGACGTCGATCAGGAACGGACTGGTTTCGACCGCGGTGTATTGCCAGCCTGACGCGACGGCAAGTTCGCCGAGCGAACCGTGACCGGGCCCGATCTCGAACATCGTTCCCGGCGGCGACGCGTAGCGCTCGAGCAGCGCCAGGCGATGACGTTCGATTCGCGATCGGCGTCCGCTGCCAAAAGAAGTGAGTTGTTTTTCGGAGAACGACTTGTAGAAAGTGTCTTCAGCCAAGGTGTGAGTAGGTGGCCGGGCCCCTGTGCGGAGCCCGGCGGCCTGAACTCTTGAAGGCTATTGGCAGGTCGTGGATGTCACGTTGCGCCCGGGCCGCGGATACATCGTGCGTCCGACCGTCCCCGACGACAACGTGATGTCGGTGACGTCGCCCCAGGTGGTGGTGGGATTCGCACCGCAGTGGCCGCCAATAAGATCGAAAATATAAACCTCGAAGCGACCCTGGATGCCGTCGAGCGGACCCCAATAGTAGCTGGCCACATCGACTGACGGATCGTTGCAGTTGCCGCGCTTGCAGTTGTAGCCGTATCGGCCGTCCTTCGCGCGGAGCGCGTCGATCGTGCGATCCATGAACTCCCACGAACCGCCATGCTCCTGGCAGGAGTTTCTCAGCGCTGCTGGGAAGGCGTTTGCCACCTGGCGAACAATCGCCGAGTCGTTCGGTCGCGGCTTGCGCGTTTCACCCGGACCCAGCGGTGAGAGCGGCGCGGCGCAGGTGCTGGAGCCGCCGGCAACGGTCGGCGGTGCCTGCGTCGTCGGACGCGAGGGCGACAGGAACTCGGCCCAGTTTGTCCATGGACCCATATCGTTCCCGACTCGAGCGCGCACGCGCCACGAATAGACCGTGTCGTACTCCAGTTCGAAGGGAATCAGATGCGCGCCGAAGTCGGGCGTCTCACCGACGGTCTGGGTGTACACCACCGAGGCCGGTGTGCTGACCTCGATGTCGTAGGCCACGCCAATACCGCCGTAGCGCGACGTCGCATTCGCCCACACCAGCGTGGGACGGCGATCCTCGGCGCGGACGCGATTGATCGGGTTGACTTGAGCGGGGGCATTGAACTTCAGGGTTGAACCGTCAGGGCCGGTAGCAGCGGTGACGCTGCCCTGGGTGGCCGACGGTGCCGTGGGGGCCTCGGGCGACTGGGAGCAGGCTGCTCCGGTCGCCAAAACGGCCAGACAAATACCGACACGAATATCGAACTTCATCAACCAGGTCTCCAAGATGTGGCTGGCAGAATGCTCGTGAGAAGCGGGAGGCTGGGAACCAACGCCACTCACATCGCCGGCGAAGATTGTATCAGAAGTCTCGCCGGTACCACCTAAACCGTAATTTTCTCCAAGTATTGACGAGGCGCCCGAGGCAGTCATGCTACCATCGAGGCCCGACGGGTTTTCCCAGACCCAAAACTCAGGTTTTTGGAGCCAAGAATCAATGAAGCAGTCCGTTTTCGCGTTAGTAATCGTGTGTGGTGTGTGTGCGGGCGTGGCGCGGGATGCCCACGCGCAAACAGGAACCTGGGCGGACCGGGGCTACGTCAACATCGGTTTCGGGATTGAGTCTGGGTCGTCGTCGCTGACCGATACGCAGAACATCACTATTTATGAAGAGCCAGGCACGGTGACGACGAGCACGACGTGGACGTCCGGCAGCCTGGTTGACGCCGGCTTCGGCGTGCGCGTGTGGCGCAACATGACGGTAGGCGTCGGGTATCACATGGAAGACAACGACACCGACGGTGGTGTCAGCGGGTCGATCCCCAGCCCGATTTTCTTCAACCGTCCCCGCCAGTTGAGCCAAGACGTCGTGCTCGAGCGCAAGGAAAGCGCCGTGCACCTGGTGCTCGGGTGGGTGGTTCCTTTCAGCGAGAAACTCGACGTGATGGTGTTTGGCGGCCCGTCGTTCTTCCGTCTCGAACAGGACGCGGTGTCGGACGTGGAGATCGGTGAAGGAGCGTCGCCGTTCACCACCGTGGTTGCGGACGTCGACGTGACGACGCGCAAGAAGAGCCTGACCGGGTTCAATGTCGGCGCCGACGCGACCTACATCATCTGGAGCAACGACGACCTGCGCATTGGCGCCGGCGGCTTCGTGCGGTTCACGCAGGCGTCGGGCGATATCCTGCAGCTTGCCACTGAGCAGTCCACCGACGTGGGCGGCGTTCAGTTTGGATTCGGCGCGCGCATCCGGTTCTAGGCGGCGGGATCTCCTCGCGGCGCTCACCGGGGCCGCCGCGTGGTGTTCAACAGGAACAGTTGCGTTTACCAGCGGCGACGCCGATCGCGTCGCCGCGCTTCCTCCCTTTGCTTACCTGATCGCGGCGATGGCGCTCGCCATCGTCAGCGCTCGGGTGCTGCGCCTGCGCCTCGGCGAGGCGTGGCCGCTCGCGATTAGCTTCCTCGTCTTTCTCCCTTTCATTCCGGGACCGATTCCGCCCGCCTTGATGTTGTTTCAAGGG
>DASVFC010000687.1:0-2999 GCA_036380235.1 Vicinamibacterales bacterium | reverse complement strand
ATCACGTCATTCGCTACGGCGGCGACGAGTTCCTTATTGTCGCCAACGGGCTCGATGCGGCGGCGGCGCGCGCGAGGGTGGACGAGGTCCGCAAGCGCATGGTCGATACCGGCGGCGGCGAGTTGGTGTGCAGGTTCTCGGTGGGCATGGCCGAACTGCCGCCCGGCGGGCAACCCGAGGCGGCGCTGGAGGCCGCCGATGCCCAGATGTACAAGGCCAAGCATCACGTGATTGCATGATCGTCGTTGCGTCGGCGCGAAGTTCGGGTGATTATGCGGGCGTAGTCTTCGATGATCGTCAACTGCGTCGCCTATCACCGCGGCCAACGCCTCGCCGACATTCCCCTCACCGAGGTGCGCACGCATCTTGATCGGCGCGACTGCTTCGTCTGGGTGGCGCTCAAAGATGCGGAGCCGGCCGAGCTCGCGTTGCTGCAGCAGGAGTTCAACCTTCACGAACTGGCGGTGGAGGATGCACAACATGGCCACCAGCGCCCCAAGATCGAGGAGTATGGTTCGTCGCTGTTCGTGGTGATGCACCTGATCGAGCCGGTCGGCACGGATCTGCAGACCGGCGAGGTCGCGATCTTCGTCGGCCCGCAGTACATCGTCTCGGTGCGGCGCGACGCGCAACTCGGGTTCACCGACGTACGCCGCCGCTGCGAGCTCGAACCAGAGCTGCTGCAACATGGTCCCGCCTACGTTCTCTACGCCTTGATGGACAACGTCGTCGATCGCTACTTCCCGGTGATCGACAAGCTGTCGGCCGAGATCGAGGAAGTCGAGGAGCGCATTTTTGCCGGGCACACCACGCGCGCGCAGATCGAGTCGTTGTACTCGTTGAAGCGCAAGCTGATGACGCTGGATCATGCGACGCAGCCGCTGCTCGAGGTTGCCGGCAAGCTACACGGCGGCCGCGTCCCGCCGATTTGCGCCGGCTTGCACGACTACTTCCGCGACGTCTACGACCACCTGTTGCGGTTGAAGCAATCGATCGACAACCTGCGCGACATGGTCACGACCGCGATCACGGTGAACCTGTCGCTGATCACCATCCAGGAAAATGAGGTCACGAAGACCCTCGCTGCTTACGCCGCGCTGGTCGCGGTGCCGACGATGATCGCCGGCGTTTACGGCATGAATTTCGCCAACATGCCTGAGCTGCAGTGGAGGTGGGGCTACCCGTCAGCATTGGCGTCGATGGTGTTGATCGACGTGTATCTCGTCTATCGCTTCAAGAAGGCGAAGTGGCTCTAGCGTCCGACGCGCTGTGCTTTGCCAGCGCCCGCGACCTTGCCGCACGCATACGATCGAAGGAAGTTTCGGCGCGCGAGGTCATGACGGCATTCCTTGCGCAGATCGATCGACTTAATCCCACGCTCAACGCGATTGTCGGCAAGCTCGACGACGCAGCGTGCCTGAACCTGGCCGACGCCGCCGACCATCAGCTGGCCCGTGGCGGACCAGTCGGACCGCTGCACGGTCTGCCTACCGCGTTCAAGGATCTGGAATCAGCAACCGGCTTGCCGTTCACCAGGGGATCTCCGATCTATCGGAACCAGATCGGGACTGAGGACACCGTCCTGGTGGAGCGCATCCGCAACGCGGGCGCTATCGCGATCGGCAAGACGAATGTGCCCGAGTTCGGGATGGGGTCGCACACGTATAACAGCGTCTACGGCATCACGCGCAACCCGTACGATCGGTCCAAGAGCGCGGGCGGCTCGAGCGGTGGGGCGGCGGCGGCGATTGCGTCGGGAATGTTGCCGTTCGCCGACGGTGGCGATCTCGGCGGCTCTCTCCGCAATCCGGCAAACTTCAACAACATCGTGGCGTTGCGCCCGGGCGTGGGCCTGGTGCCGATTGCGCCGACGCCGATTCAATTCGTGAATCTCTCGGTGAAGGGCCCGATGGCGCGATCCGTCGCCGACGTTGCATTCCTTCTTGGAGTTATGGCTGGGGCCGATCCGCGCGATCCGATGTGTTATGCATCACAGCCGCAAAATTTTGCCGGATCGCTCGAGCGTGCCTTCACCGGAACGCGAATCGCCTGGTGTCCTGACCTCGGCGGCCTGCCCCTGGATGGTCGCGTTCGCGACGTCCTCGAGTCGCAGCGTAGTACGTTCGAGGATCTGGGCTGCATTGTCGAGGAGGCCTGTCCGGAATTCGGCAACGTCGACGAGGTGTTCTTCACGTTGCGCGCGTGGGCGAGTTGGAACACCAACGGCGGGTTGCTGGCTGCGCATCGGAGTGAGCTCAAGCCCGAGGCCGTCTGGGAGATGGAGCAGGGCGCCAGGTTGTCGGGTGACGACGTGGCACGGGCGCTGATCGATCTTGGACATCTGCTCGAGCGCATCCGCAAGTTCGAGCAGCGCTACGAGTTCCTCATTTGCGCCGTCAACCAGGTGCCGCCATTTGACGTCGAGGTGGCCTGGCCGCGCGAAATCGCCGGCGTCAAGATGGACACTTATATTTCGTGGATGAAGTCCGCGTATTGGATTTCCACCACATGTCGTCCCGCCATCTCGGTCCCTGCCGGTTTCACCGACGACGGCTTGCCTGTCGGGGTGCAGATCGTTGGTCGTTTTCGCGATGATCTAAATGTGTTGAAGCTCGCGCACGCGTTCGAGCAACGTACGCAAGTCGGGCTTCGACGCCCCACGATTGCCTGACCGCGACCGGCAACTGCTGATATAATCCAGCCATTCTCTTTAAACGCGGACCTGAGAGTCCGCAAAGAGGTGCACATGCCGGTAGTAATGGATGCGGAGCGCATCGGCCGCGCGCTCACGCGAATCTCGCACGAAATCCTCGAACACAATCGTGGTCTTTCCAACCTGTCGCTGGTCGGCGTCCGCAGTCGCGGAGTTCCGATTGCGCAGCGGATCGCTGAAGACATCAAGAAGATCACCGGCGAGGAGATCTCGGTCGGCGCTCTCGACATCACGCTTTATCGTGACGACCTGATGGGCGCCTCCGTCGGCGTCGCGCCGATGGTTC
>DASVFC010000686.1:0-7474 GCA_036380235.1 Vicinamibacterales bacterium | reverse complement strand
CTCCTTCGACATGTCGGGAGGCGCCAGGATCGGTCCTGGTGCGATCGCGTTCACCAGGATTTGATCGCCGGCAAGCTCGAGGGCGAGCGTCTCGGTAAGCGCCTTCACACCCGCCTTCGCTACGTAGTAGGGCGTGTAGCCGGGATAGCGCGGACGCGCGCTGGCGGCCACCCAGTCGGTGAAATTAATGATGCGGCCACCGCCGTTTTTCCTCATGTGCGGCACCGCCGCGTGCGAGAACAGGAACGCCGCGCGCAGGTCGACCGACAGCTGCCGATCCCAATCCGCCGCGGTGAGCTGCGCGAACGGCTTCTCCTTGTAGAGGGACGCCATGTTGATCAGGATGTCGAGCCGGCCCAGTTCCTTGACCGTGGTCTCGACGGCGTGGAGACACGCCTGTTCGTTCGCGACGTCGGCCTGCACGGTGATGGCGCGGCGGCCGACCGCGGTCACGGCCGACTCGGTCTGCGCCGCTTCGGACAGCGACGTGTTGTACAGGAGGGCGACATCGACGCCGGCCTTTGCCAGCGTCGTGGCGACGACGGCGCCGATGCGCTTGCCGCCGGTGATCAGCGCGACCGTGTCATTAGTGAACAATCAACCCCGACACTATCAGACCGAACGTCAACGGTCCAAGCTGCAGCACGACGCCTTCATGGCCGTGTTCGTTCTTGTAGGTCGACAGCGGTGCTCCCGGCGCATCCTCCGGCGGATCGAGACTCAACGACGCTGGGTGGGCGGTCCCGATCACTTCCTTCGACAGCGCGACCACGCCATCGAAGCCGAGCACCTTCGGATCCTGGTCGATGGCTGCGGGACTAATCAGCAGAAATTCGCGGAACGTCGAGATGCCAAGGTGATCGCCGTTCTGCGGCTGCATCCCGAACCGCAAAGTGTAAACGCCTGGCTTCACCGCCTTGCCGCGGATCTCCTTGAACTCGCCGCTGACGCGCATCGCGCCCACCAGCGTGCCGCTCTCAACGCTGCTCCATCCCGGGCCGTCGCCGCTCTTCTCGAGCTTCTGCACCAGCCAGATCTCGAGCGTGGCAGGACCGGCAACAACTTTGGCCGCCGGCGCCAGGCGCGCGGCCACACCGGCGGCGAGTTCCGCCGGTGGCTTGTCGGTGAGAGGAGAAACGCTCGGGGCGAGCGTGAGCAGCGCGAGCAGCGCGCTAGTAAACGAAAGTACCAAAGAACGCCGACCTCTTGTTCGGAGCACTCCACTTCGTGTTCAGGCCGTTGCCGTCGAACGAATGCTCTTCGGCGACGCCCATCGCCGCGTCGGCGAGCGCGGTGAATGGCTTGAACCACTGCATCGCACCGCAGCTTGGATCGTGTTTCATCTCCTTGTTCACCGTCAGCATCATCGTGTCGGGGACGCTGACCTCGACGTAGTTTTGCGAAGTCGCGAACCGGACCGGCGCAACGTCGACGCGGACCACGTGGGTGATCAGCCCCTTCGACAACTCGCGCACCAGCTTGACGAGCGCGTCGCGCTGGGCGGCATTCGCGCGCGGGTCGACGGTGATAATTGCTTTCACCGCCGTCGGTTCTTCGCCACCCATCTCGCGCATGCCGAGATTGCGATCGCCGGCCACCGCGGCGGCCACCGTCAGTCCATCGAGCGTCACACCGTCGTACACGCCAGACGTGATGCGCCACGCCATCAGCGCCTGTCGGCCCATGGTCTCGGCTTCGCTGTTCATGATGCAGCCGCCGGCAAACACCTCCGCGGTGCGCGCCTCGACATATTCGCCGGTGATGCGGCCTTTATCGTCGGCCGCAAGACCAACCGACAACGCCGACGCCATCGCAACCGTAAGCGCAATCCTCATGGCAACCTCATTCACAGCATGCTCTTCCGCCGTCGTGTTTACAAGTGGACGGATGCACCGAACGGCCGTCCGGACCCAGCGCTTTTTGCGTGCACGTGCACCAATATGCAGTCGCGTCGTAACGATCGTAGAACTTGAACTCATCCGGATCCGGCACGGTCATGACGTACATGCCCTTGTGCCGCAGATTCCCGCAATGGTGTTCGTTCACGAGTGGTGACGATGGTTTAGGTATCTCCATGACGTTGCCTTCTTGCTTTCGCTTGTCCGCCGTAGCCTCGGCGAAGGCGGATGTCCTTCGTGTTACGCCCGTGACGCCGCGAGGATGGCGCGCTTCACCGCGGTCTTCGCAATCTGGATCTTGTAAGCGTTGCCCGACATCGGCCGCGCACCGGCCACCGCGGCGTTCGCCGCTTCGGCCGCGATCGCCTCCGTGATCGCCTTGCCGGCAAGCACGCGCTCTGCCGCCTGCGCTCGCCACGGGATCGGCGCCACCGCCCCCATCACGACCCGCGCCGACTTCACGGTCGGTCCGGACATGATCAGGTTCACCGACGCCGCCGCGAGCGGCCAGTCGTGCGATTGCTTGAACCGCACTTCATACGTCGCGCTGCGTTGCCCGGGAGCCGGCAGCACGATGTGCGTGACGATCTCCTCCGGCTGCAGCACCGACTCTCCGTACAGGTTCTGGTTCGGCATCTGGAAGAACTGCCCGGCGTCGATCTCACGCGCACCGTTCGGACCCGCCACGCGGAAGCGGCCGCCGTAAGCGAGCACCGGCACCGCGAGGCTCGACGGGTGCACGATGTGGCAGGGCCCATCGCCGAAGATGGCGTGGTACTGATTCTCACCTTCCACCGCGAAGCAGCGCGAACCGCCCTTCTTCAAGCAGTGGAACTCCTCGTTGCGGAAGTACCAGCAGCGCGGCCGCTGCATGATGTTGCCGCCAACGGTCCCGACATTTCGAATCTGCGGCGTCCCCACTTCTTCCGCCGCGGCGATCAGCGCCGGATACATCTTGCGGGCCTGCGCGTGCTCGACCAAATCGACGATCTTCGTCGCCGCGCCGACGCGCAAACCGCCGTCGACGGCCGCAATCGTCTGATCGAGATTGCGGATCGACACGATCGTCTCGGGCGTGACGATGTAATCCTTGGCGAGGCCGAGGAGATCCATCCCGCCGGCCATCGGCAACGTTCGACCGCGTTCCGCTTTTGACAAGGCCGCGAGCGCGTCCTTCTCGGTGGTCGCGTTGACGTAAGCAAACGCCTTCAATTCGTGCCTCCCGCTCGCTCGCGCTCCATCAGCACCTTGTCTGGCGTGATGGGAATGTGCCGCAGCGTGACACCGGTCGCATTGCGAATGGCGTTCGCGATCGCCGCCGCGGTGGCTACCGCCGGTGGCTCACCGATCCCGATCACGCCGCGCTCCGGCTGATCGACTAACACGACGTCGATGTCGGGAATGTCCGACTGCCCGGCCATGTGGTACCACTCCATGTTCGGGTTCACCATGTTAGCGGTGTTGCGATCGAGGATGCGCTCCTCGAACACGGCGTAATTGACGCCGCTGATGATGCCGCCGTAGCACTGCGTCTCGGCGGTCTTCAGATCGACAATCAGCCCGCAGTCCTGCACGCAGACGATCTTCTTCACCTTGGTGATACCGGTTTCGATGTCGACTTCCACCTCGGCGAACTGCACGCCGCTGGTGCCGCCGGCCGAGAGGCCGCGCTCCCATTGCCCATCGACTGAAACCGGAACGGTTCCCAACATCCGGCAGGCGTCGCGCCACGACAGCGTCTTCCCGCCAGCTGAAATACTCCCCACGCCAACCTGAATCTGATCGGGCGACACGCCGAGTTGCGGTGCAATCCGCTCGAACAACGCGTCTCGCGCCTTACCGGCGGTTACGCGCATCGCCGGCATGACCGCCGCAGCGGTGGTCGATCCGCCTGAGCCGGGTGCGAACGGATGATTGCTGTCGCCAAGCTCGATCGTCACCTGCGAAACTTCGAGGCCAAGCGTTTCGGCGACAACGATCGCCATGATCGTGCGATTGGCGGTGCCAATGTCTTGCGTGCCGCAACGCATCACCACGCTGCCATCCGAGCCGATCTCGCAGTGCGCGCGCGCGCCGGTACCGGCGCCGCCCCAGCGGTTGGCCGAACATCCGAGGCCGCGTTTGATCGGCCCCGGCGCAGGATCGCCAGTCACGTGACGGCTCTTCCAGTTGATGCGCTCGGCCCCCATCGGGAAGTATTTCGCCCACATCGCGTTCGGCGCCAGCGGCGGCAAGTTCTTGAGCCGGAACTCCATCGGATCCATTCGCACCTGGTCGGCGAGCTCGTCCATCAGCACTTCGGTGACGAAACAGCCCTGCGGATGCCCGGGCGCACGCATCGCACGCTGTTGTCCAGAGTTGATGTAGACGTCGGTGTGCGATCGCCGACGGTTCGGGAACACGTAGATGTACGGGAGCGGATAATCGGAACCGGCGCCGGCGCCGCCGGTACCCCAGGTCTGCGCGTCGAATGCGGTCAGCTTGCCATCCGCGCTCACGCCCGCCTTCACCTTCGCAAACGCTGACGGGCGATTACCGGTGGCCAGGTGTTCTTCCTTGCGATCGAGCATCAGCTTGACGGGCACGCCCGCGGCTTTTGCGAGACGCGCGCACAACAGGCCCTGGATGTCGGGTCCGAACTTGCTGCCGAACCCGCCGCCCATAAACTCGGTGATCACGCGCACGTTGGCCTGCGGGATCTTCAATCCCTGCGCAAAGCCTTCGCGCGTACCGTGCACGGCCTGCGTCGACACCCATGCGGTCAGGTTGTCGCCGTTCCACTCGCACACGCAGCCATGAGTTTCCAGCGACGTGTGTGTCTGCACCTGCGTGGAGTAAGTCGCTTCAACGGTGAACGCCGCGTTCTTGAAGCCGGCATCGAGATTGCCGTCCTGTTGCACCTGCCCGCGGCGCGTGTTGGCGGGCGTGAAGACCTGCGGCGCCTCGGGGCGCATCGACTGTTCTACGTTCGCGAGCGGCGGCAGCACTTCCCACTCGACCTTGATCATGCGCAAGGCGTCTTCCGCCTGCTGTTCGGTCGTCGCGGCCAGCGCGCCGATTTCTTCGCCCGGATACAGCACTTTGTCGCCGGGCTTGATCGTGATCAGCAGCGCCTTGACGCCCGGCGCCTTCTCCGCCACGCTCGCGTCGATGCCCTTCAGACGCGCGTGAGCGTGCGGCGATCGCAGGATGCGGCCGTAGATCATGTTCGGCCGCGAGACGTCATACGAATACTTAGCGCGGCCCGTCACCTTCTGCGGACCATCGATGCGCGAGATGCGCGTGCCGAGCAACCGCGATTTCTCTGGCCACGGATACGTCGGATGCTGCGCCGGCTTTGCCGGAGCTTGCACCTCAGGTACCTGCGTTGTGGAACCCATGGAACCGCTCTTATCCACGAGTCACCCCCTTCGCCGACAGGGCCGCTTTCAGGACCCCGATATTCGTTCCGCACCGGCACAAATTTCCGTCGAGCGCACGCCTGGCTTGTTCGGGTGACGGATTGGGATTCTTCTCGAGCAGCGCCACGGTCGACATCACGAAGCCAGGCGTGCAGAACCCGCACATCAACCCGTCGTGATCGCAAAAGGCCTGTTGCACAGGATGCAGCGTGTTGCCTTTCGCCAGGCCGTCAACGGTACGGATGTTCTTGCCTTGCGCTTCAAGCGCCAGCATCGAACACGAGTAATAGGTGCGCCCCCCGGGCCCCGACGACGCGTTCTTTGCGTCGTTGGGTGGCTCGATAATCACCGTGCAGGCGCCGCACGCGCCGCGATCGCAGACGCGCTTTGGCCCGGTGATGTCGAGGCGCGTGCGCATGGCGTCGAGGAGCGTGACGCGCGGTTCGATGCGCAGCTGGTGGCGCTGCCCGTTAATCGTGAGCGTGATGGGAACTTCATCAGGGCCAATGGCCGCGGGACCCTGGGCGCCGGCATCGGTGACACCGGAGACCACGGCCGTGGCAATCGAGCCGACGCCAACCGTCTTGAAAAAGTCGCGACGTGAAACGTCGTCTTTCTTGTCGGACATCCGGCAAGAATACGCTCGTCGTAACCGCTTTCGTAGCCCGAAATTGAAGCGCGGCCGTCTCGGCGAATTCCGTCGCATTTCCGCTGGCGCGCATCATGCTTACAGCCAACAACGCTCGGCGAACGGCCGTTGCAACGACCGTCGAACGCCGTCGAACGATCGTCCTAAGGAGTGTTGAGATGCGAAGCGTGTTTTCTCTGGCAATTGCGGGCGTGTTTGCCCTCGCGTTTTCCGCGGCGGCTCAGGCCCAGACCGTGACCTTCACCGCCGCCTTGCACGGCGGCAACGAAAACCCGGGCGTCGTAACCGGCTCGGCGGGCACCGCGACCGTCACCTGGAATACCGCCACCAAGGCGGGCACCTACCGCGTGGACGTGTTCAACATGCCGGTGGGCACCACCGCCTCTCACATCCACGCCGGCGCCCCCGGTGTGAACGGCCCGGTGGTGATCAACTTCACCGTGCCGGCCGGCGGCATCTCGAACGACTACGGACTGACCGGCACGTTTGCCTGCAGCGACGTGATCCCCCGTGCGCCGCAGGGTATCAATTCATGTGAAGACTTCGAGCAAGCCTTGATGCTTGGCAACACCTATGTGAACGTGCACTCGACGGCCAATCCCGGCGGCGAGATTCGCGGCCAGTTGACCGTTCAGCGCTAACGGCAAGATCGCAGGGAAAGGAAGAACGGGAGAACGGGAAATTTGTTCTCTCGTTCTCCTGTGTCGCGTTCCTAGCTCTTTGGTGTCCAGCCCCAGAACCGGACGATCGTGTAGACGGCTTTGAAGGCGTCCTTCAAGCCGATCTTCTTTCCTTCCTCATAGGTGCGGCCGTGATACGAGATTGGCACCTCGTAGATCCGCGCGCGCATCGCCGCCACCTTCTGAGTGATCTCCGGTTCGATGCCGAAGTCGTTTGACTGCAGGTCGAGGCGATCGGCGACGTTCCTCACCATCACCTTGTAGCAGGTCTCCATGTCGGTGAGGTTGAGGTCGCTGAACATGTTCGACAGCGTCGTCAGCAGTTTGTTGCCGACGGAGTGCCAGAAGTAGAGCACGCGGTGACCGCGCGGCGAGCCGAGGAAGCGCGAGCCGTAGACGACATCAGCCTGGCCCTCGAGAATTGGGCGGATGAGCTGCGGATATTCGTTCGGATCGTACTCGAGGTCGGCGTCCTGAATGATCACCATGTCGCCGGTGGATTCGCGAATGCCGCGCCACACGGCGGCGCCTTTCCCCTGGTTGTGCGGCTGAAACAGGACGCGGACGCCATTGTTGCCATCCAATTCCTTGAGGATGTCTCGCGTGCCGTCCTTGGAGCCATCGTCAACGATGACCAGCTCCTTCTGCACGGGGCCGAGATCCACAGCGAGCACGCGGGCGACGATGGTCCGGATGGTGGCCTGCTCGTTGTACGCAGGCATCACGACACTGAGCTTCATGCAGCCGTAGAAGTGTATCCGCCTCGGCTCGCCGGATACAACCGCGAGCTACGGCGAGATCTCGCCGTAGCCGCGCGCGCGGTAGTTCGCGCGGCGAAGGCGGACA
>DASVFC010000685.1:0-2003 GCA_036380235.1 Vicinamibacterales bacterium | reverse complement strand
GAGCATCGGCGGCACCGGCTCGAAGGGCCGCGGTGCCGGCACGCGCAGCTTGCGCATGTCTTCGTCCATCGTCCGAATCCACGGGCGCGCCTCGCGCAGGTAGCCGACGTTGAGCATCAAACGATTCGCCGACGGAACGACGCGGAAGCCGGTGTAGGCGAAGAGCGCGAGGACGGACACGGTGTCGCCACCCGAAACGTTCGAGCGCATCACCAGGAACACCACGATCAGCATGCTCACGATCAGCGTGGCTTCGACGCCGACGCGCGCCAGCGTCGCCGCCGCAGCGCGCCGCCGCTTGGTCTCGCCGAGCTCGCGCTTGACGACGCGGAACCGCTCTTCGAACAACGGCTGCCGGCCGGTGATCTTCACGTCCTTGATCGCGCCAAGGCTCTGCTGCAGCAGGTGCAGCTGCTGTTGATGCAGGGCGCGTTCGCGTTCGCCGATGCTCACCCAGGCCCGACGTGTCAGCACGATCGGCACCAGCACCAGCGCGAGCACGATGCCGATGGTGGCGACGGTGATCGGCGGCGCCGACACGAACAACACGACAGCGAGGGCGAGAATAATCACCGCTTCGGCGAAGATGTTGACCGCCGATCCGGCGCCAAGCTCGAACGCAATGTCGGACGCGCGCGTGGTCGGCTCGATCAAGGACGCCGACTGGCGGCGCACGTGGAACAGGTAATCGGCAGACAGGTAGCGCGCGAGCAGTCGCTCCGCCGCGATTGAAGACGACTCGTAAACCACGCCCTGGCGGATCCATTCCGCCCAGGCGATGAACGCGGCGCGCAGCAGGTAGAACACGCCGACGCCAAGCGCGAGCAGCGCGACAATCGCGCGCGGATCGTTGTCGCCGCCGCTCATCTGCCACAGCCGCGACACCACAGGCACGGTCCTCACCTGCTCCGGGTCGACGACGAGCCGCAACAACCCGAACACCGCGAGCGCGCCTGCGGCTTCGATCAGTGCGGTCGCCGCCATCAGCGGCAACAACAGCAGCCAGCGCATCCTTACCCGCGCCGGCAGCCATCCGATCACCGCGCGTAGATCACGCCACAAATGGACCTGCTTCCCTTTTACGCAACGCGTAACTACTCCGCTGATTCTGCCACTTCGTGGCGAAATTGTTCAGCTACACTGTCGTATGCAAGACCTCACCACCGGTTCTCTTACCGGTCATCTCCTGAAAACAACGAGCTTCATGCTGGTCAGCATGGTTTTTCAGACGCTCTACGTCTTGCTCGACCTCTTCTGGGTTGGCCGGCTCGGCACCGATGCGATTGCCGCCGTCGGGCTGAGCGCCAACCTGTCGTTCATCGTCATTGCGATCACGCAAGTGTTGTCGGTAGGCGCCACGACCGTGGTGTCGCACGCCTCGGGCCGCAAGGATCAGCAACAGGCAATCTTCCTGTTCAACCAGTCGCAGGTATTGTCGATGGCGGCCGGGCTGCTGTTCCTCGCGGTCGCGATGATCTTCCGGTCTCAGTACGCGGCGGCACAAAGCTCAACCGAAGCAATGCGCATTGCGACTGAAGAATTCCTGTTGTTCTTCATCCCGGCGATGGCGCTGCAATTCGCGATGGTGGCGATGGGTGCCGCGCTCCGAGGCACCGGCAACTTCAAGCCCGGGATGTGGGTGCAGACCGGTACGGTGGTGATCAACATGGTGCTGGCGCCGTTCTTGATCTTCGGATGGGGCCCGTTTCCGGCGCTTGGCGTCAGCGGCGCGGCGCTGTCGACCTTCATCGCGGTAGTCGTCGGCGTGATCTGGATCTCGTTTTACTTCATCGATGCGCACGCGTATCTGCGCTTTCACCTCGCTAGCTGGAAGCCGCAGTTTCGCGTGTGGTGGGACATGTTGAAGATTGGGCTGCCGGCCGGCGCCGAGTTCGCCTTGATGGGCGTCTACATGGCGGTGGTCTACGCGATCACGAAACCCTTCGGTGCCGCCGCCCAAGGCGGTTTCACTATCGGCCTGCGCATCGTGCAGTCGGCGTTCC
>DASVFC010000684.1:0-2578 GCA_036380235.1 Vicinamibacterales bacterium | reverse complement strand
TTCGCGAGCGGAGGTGGACCACCAGTTTCCTGACGTTCGCCAGGGGCCCGCCGATTGCGTCACGCCGCCGCTGGTGAAGCCCTGTCGATCAACTTGGACGCGCACCGGGCGGCCTTCACTGACCGTGACGCGCGCGGGGATGGGAAAGCGGAAGCGGCGTAACGCAGATTTCAGATGGCAGATGTCAGCAGATTTAAGATGGCTGATGTCAGATTGCTGATTTATCGGAGGAACGGAGGATTGAATCGTCGATAAATCTGCAATCTCACTTCTAAAATCCGCCATCTCGAAGGCCCCGGGTTTCCAACTGTCAACAATCCGGGGCGACCCGACGTGCCCTTCTCCCATCAACGCCGTGAGACGTGCGGTCAATGTGCTCACCTGCTCGGGCGCGGCGTGGGCCTTGTCGAGCAGCGTCCACTGCAACACTTTCGCCGGTGTCGGCTCGACGAACACGCGCACGATGTCGATCGGCGCGTCGGGCGGATGGGTCTCGAGATCGAGCAGGATCAGCGTGCGCAGCGTTTTGGGATCGCGCATCGGCGCCGGCAACTGCAGCGTGCGGGTGAAGACGGTGCGCGAAGTGAGACGCAGCGACGTATAGATCACCGCGGCGCCGCGATCGGCGCGCTCGAGGCGTTCAGCCAGCGGCTCGAGCAGCCGCGCCAGCACGAACGACAACGGCTCGAGGCCTTCGATCGGCCATTCGAGTTCGAGCGCGGCTTCGAAAGGAATCTCGTCGACCCACGGCACCATCGGCCGCGCATCGATGCCACGGGCGAGCGATTGCCAATACACGCCGCGATCGCCAAGCCGCTCGTGAATCTCAGGGCCAGATAATGCGGTCAAGGCACCAAGGGTGCGTATCCCCCACTTTGTGAGGATCTCCAGCAAGCGATTCTCAGGAACACGACGCCGCCCACGGCTGGCTTGATGCGTGGTCCGCGGATGATGCCAGCCACTCGTGGAGTCAGCGGGTGCACCGAGTGCGACGCGTGCAGCGGGTGCGACGCGTGCACCGGGTGCGACGGGTGCACCGGGTGCGCCTTCGAGCCCCTCAAACGCATCGAGCACATTGACGCTCAACGGCGCGAGCGCGATCGCCTCCTTGCCGGGCATGACAACAGTGAGCCCCGGTGTGCCTAACGCCAGTAACGTCGCGGCCGTTTGTGTAGACGCAATCGCCACACGGCCAACCGAATCACCAGGTGCCTGCTTCGATAGCGCATCGCGAAGGTGCTCCCCAAGTTCCTGCGCGCTGCCGAACAGGCGCGACAGGCCGCCGGCATCAAGCAGCACGACTGCTCCGCGCCGGGGTCCCCACGACGCGGACTGTGCGTCGTGGGGTGGCAGTTGCTCGAAGCGCGGCGTAAACTGCCGCGCCACGTCGATGAGCGCCGCCGTCGGGACCGGCGGCGCATATAACGCGGCAAACATCGCCGTCAGGACGCGTCTAACTGCCGACGCCAAGGCGACGGCGGTCCGCCGTCGCCTCGCGCGAAGATGGAAGACCCGTCTCGATGAGACGGTTCACGATGGTGGTTTCGGTATCGACGGTCTGCGTCTGCGACCACCGTGCGGCGGTGATGGTCGCTCGCGAACGAACGCCTGCAATCCTGCGCGTTCGATCGTGCTCGCCTTTCCAAACCACACCGGGAGCCGGGAGCGCGGAACCGGGGGTCGAGAGAATGCCCATCCGGTTGCCGGTTCCCGGTTCCCGGTTCCCGACAAGCATCGTGATCGAACGGCCGCCGGCGCTGCGCGCGATCGGCGCGGCGCCGAGGATCAGCACCGCGGTGTCGCTGCCTTCGATGGCCCGTTCGATGCGGAACCAGGTGGACGCCGGCAAGCGACGTAGCGCGGTGGCCGGCACGTCGATGAAGTCGAGCACGACGAGCGTGCAGACGCCGGATTGCACGACGAGGTTGAGCGCCTTGATCGCGCGATCGATCACCCGCTCCATGAACGTGCCGGGGCCGTTGACGGCGCGGACGCCGGGCAGCCACGCCGGATCGATGGCGCTGGTTGTTTTCGAGATCGCCTGCCCCCGCACCCACAACAACCGCGAGAGCTCAATGCCGCACGCGTGCGCCGTGGGCGGATCGAAACGGTCGAACGTATCGATCAGCGCCACGGATTCGCCGCGTAGCGTGGCGGCGGCCAACGCTGCCCAGGCGAGACTAGTCCGCCCGGACGAGGATGGTCCCACCACTTCTGACACCTGTCCTCGCGGCAATCCACCGGAGAGCGCGCGATCCAGCGTGTCAGTCCCGAAAGGCGAAACAGCGTCTTCGCCGAGACGGTCGGGTAAGGTCGAGGTGAGCGTGCGATCGAGTTTTCGTTCTCTGAGGAGCGCTTCTACTGCAGCTCGGGCGGCCATGTTCACCTCGTTTACCCGCCGAAGCGTTTCCGCGAAGGTGGGTATTTTCGCTAAACTTTCGCCATTATAGCGACTAAAAAGCGAAAGTAAAGGCGAAAGCAGCCGCCGAATGTCAGGTGAGGTCAAACACCGGGAGATGTTCTGGAAACGGCCGCGATCTGCGGTCCTGGAACGCGAGCGGACGCGCGCGCCGCGCGT
>DASVFC010000683.1:0-6788 GCA_036380235.1 Vicinamibacterales bacterium | reverse complement strand
CGTTGAGGATAGCCTCGAACAATCCGACCAGGGTGGCGTTCAGGATCAGCGGATGCTGTCCGGTCGCGAGGTCGCCGTAATAGCGGACGCTGAGCGACTGAATCCTCGCTTCGCCCATCTGCCCGACGAGGCGCCCGAGCTGTTTGCCAAGCTCGATGGACGGCTGCAACCGCTGGAACTCCTCCGGCGCGACCGAAGGAAAGTTTACGGCGTTGCGGATCACTCCGGTCTTGAGAAAGTCGCGCAGGGCGGATGCGGTCTCGACGCCCACGAGCTCCTGGCCTTCCCTGGTGGACGCGGCGATGTGCGGACTTGCTACTACTTGCGGCAGCATCTGCAGCGTGTGGTCGGTGGTCGGCTCGGCGGTGAAGACGTCGAGCGCGGCGCCGCCGATGTGGCCGGATGAAATCGCCGCGGCGAGCGCCGCTTCATCGATTAACTCACCGCGGGCGGTGTTGATCAGCTTCAGGCCTTTCTTGCATTTGGCCAAACGATCGGCGTTGAACGTGTGCCGCGTCTGCGGCGTCGCCGGCATATGCAGCGACAGATAATCCGCACGGGCGCAGAGATCGTCGAGCGACACGAGCTCGATGGAGAGGCCCTTCGCCACGTCGGCGGAAATAAACGGGTCGTGCGCAATCACCGTCATCTCAAAAGCCTGCGCCCGTCGCGCTACTTCCTGGCCAATCCGGCCCAGTCCGGCGAGACCGAGCACCTTGCCCCGCACTTCTTCGCCAAGGAAGCTCTTTTTATCCCACTTGCCCTGTTTCATCGACGCGTCAGCGGCCGGCAGCTTTCGTGCCAGCGCCAGCAGCTGGGCCATCGCGAGCTCGGCGACGCTGATGCTGTTGGCGCCGGGCGCGTTCATCACCACAATGCCGCGCGCACTGGCGGTTTCCACGTGGACGTTGTCCACACCCGTGCCGGCGCGGGCGATGGCGCGGAGTTTGGGCGCGTTGTTGATGATCTCGGGCGTCACCTTCGTGGCGCTGCGAACGACGAGCGCGTCGGCCTCTTTGAGATCGGCGATGAGTTGCTCGGGCGTGCGGCCGGAACGCGCATCCACGTTCCAACCTTCGGCTTTCAGCAATTCGATTGCGGTTTTTGGGAGATCATCGGCGACGACTATGAGCATGAGCAGGGAAGAATATAATAGTGCGTTTGTTGCCCCTTCCACTTACGCGAACAATCGCACGCGATCGTTCTCGTGAGCCCAGGGTAGTTGATGTCGCACCAATGTTGGTGCAATTCGCTGATTTGTTCCGAAACACGAGCGTTACACGGCGTTCAAGCGGTGTTTTCAACAAGGTTTTCCACAGGAACTGTGGATGCGGCGGCAAGTGGTAAAGGGAATCTGACCTAACGGAGTAGAAGATGAATCGGAAAGTGACGGTTGTTGGCGGTGCGGGCAATGTCGGCTCCACGGTAGCGCGTGTGATCGCGCAGCGTGAGCTCGCCGATGTCGTGGTTGTGGACATCGCTGACTCGAAAGCCGCCGGGATCGCGCTCGATATTTACGAATCGTGCCCGATCGATGGCTCGGCGTCGCGCGTAATTGGCGTCGGCACCAAGGATTTTGCGGAAAGCGCCAACTCTGACGTAGTGGTGATCACGTCCGGCATGCCGCGCAAGCCGGGCATGAGCCGCGACGACCTACTCAACGTGAATTACAAGATCATGCAGGACGTCACGGCGGAAATCGTCAAGCACTCGCCGAATTGCATCATCATCCCGGTGGCGAACCCGCTCGACGCGATGTCGCAGGCGGTTTTCCGGCTCAGCAAGTTCCCGCGCGAGCGCGTGATCGGCATGGCGGGCGTCCTCGACTCGGCGCGCATGAGCACGTTCATCGCGATGGAATTGAATGTGTCGGTCGAGAACGTGTCGTCGTTCGTGCTCGGTGGCCACGGCGACACGATGGTGCCGCTGCCGCGTTATACAACGGTCGCCGGTATTCCAATTACCGAATTGATGTCGGAAGAGCGCATCAAGGCAATCAGCGAGCGTACCGCCAACGGCGGCGCCGAGATCACCAAGTTGGTCGGCACCAGCGCGTGGTATGCGCCCGGTGCCTCGGCGGCGTTGATGGTCGAGGCCATTTTAAAGGACCAGAAGAAAATCATGCCCTGCTCGGTGTTCCTCCAGGGCGAATACGGCATCAACGACCTGTTCGTCGGCGTACCGGTGAAGCTGGGGGCCAGGGGCGTCGAGCAAATCATTCAGATCAAGCTCACCGCCGAAGAACAGGCCGCTTTCAACAAGTCGGCAGGCGCGGTGAAGGAACTGGTCGACGTCATCAAGGTCTGACGCAATCCGCCTTCAGCCATCAGCCATCAGCAACTAGCGTGAGGGCCCTGCAGATCGATTCTGCGGGGCCTTTATTCATTACGCAGCGCGCGGATCGGGTCGATGCGCATCGCCGCGAACACCGGCACCACGTTCGCGATTCCCGCAATCGCCAGCAGCATCAGTGCCGCCACGCCGAAGGCGATGCCGTCGAAGGCACTGACGCCGTAAAGCATCGACGTCAGGAGCCGGCCGATCGCAGCGGCGGCGATGGCGCCGACGCAGAGCCCGATCAGCGCGAGCGTGGCACCTCGCGACGCGAGGAGGCGCAGCACCGATCCCCGCGGCGCGCCGAGCGCCATGCGGATGCCGATCTCACGCGTGCGTTGACTCACAGAGTAGGCGACCACACCGTACAGCCCCATCGCGGCGAGGCCGAGCGCCAGTACGCCGAACAGGCCCAGCAGGGTCGCGCCAACTCGCGTCGGCAACATCGTGGCGCCGGCCACGTCCGCCGCAGCGACATCTTCCGTGAACACGATGTCCGGCTCGATTGACCACAACGCGGCGCGCAACGACGACAACAGGCTCGCCGGTGCCGCGCCGGTGCGGACGATGAATGAGAGCGACTTGTCGTTCGGTCCGTACGGCGTATGCAGATACGGACGCGGATCTTCGCCAACCGATCGCACCTTGTGATCTCGCGCGACGCCGACAATTTCCCACGCAGGGGTATGAAATCCGCCCATGTACATCCGCTGGCCAACGGCACCGTTCGGCCAGTAGCGCCGCGCCAGGGTCTCGTTGACAATCGCGACGCGTCGCTTGTTCTCGACGTCATCGTTCGTGAACGGTCGGCCGGCCACGAGCGGCACGCCAATGGTGGTGAAATAGTCGGGGCCAACCGCCACCGAATCAACTTGCGTTTCTGGTTCTTCGGGCCGATGGAAGCCCTGAACGCGAATGCCGTTCATGGTGATGTCTGGCGAAAACGGCAATCTCGACGCGTTGGTCACCGCCGCGACACCGGGGAGTGCACGCAACTGGTCCAGTGCGCGCTTGCGGAACTCGGCTGCACGCGACTCGTCGTAGCCGTTCATCCCAAGATCGAAGGTGAGCGAGGCGAGCGGCGCCGGGTTGTAGCCGATGTCGGTCCCTTGTGCCGCGACAAGGCCGCGCACCAGCAACGCACCGGCGACGAGCAGCACCGCCGACAACGCCAACTGCCCGACAACCAGCACGTCTCGCGCCGAAAACCGCCGCCGCACGTCACCTTCCATCGATGCCTTGAGCGCCGGCACTAATTCCGGCCTTGATGCCGACCACGCCGGCGCCAAGCCGAAGACTACGGTCGTCACCGCGGTCGCCGTCAGTGCAAACAGCAGCACTGTGCGATCGAGGGTGAAGTCAAAGGCAATGGGGATGGGGAACACGTTGCTGTCGAGCAGTCCCTGCAGCGCGTCGCCAGCCCACCACGCGATCAAAACGCCGAGCGTGCCTCCGGTCACAGCTAACACCAGGCCCTCAGCCAGCAGTTGCTGAATCAAGCGGCGGCGGCTCGCGCCGATCGCAGCGCGGATCGCCAGCTCGCGCCGGCGCGCGGTGGCGCGCGCGAGCAGCAGGCCGGCCACATTGCCGCAGGCAACCAGCAACACGAGTGCCACGGCCGCGGCGAGCCCGAGGCTGGCGGCCTCGACGTAGCCGTCGAGCGCGGGATGAAACCGTACTCCCTCTGCCGGAACGACATCGACCGTGACGTCCTTGTTCGTGATCGGATAGTCGGCGCGCAATCGCGCATAGAGCGCAATGAGCTGCGCTCGCGCCTCATCGATGGTGCGCCCGTCGTCGAGCCGCCCCTTGACGAACAGCCAGCGGCTGCCGCGCCGGGTCAGGCGCGTCTGGCCGGGATCTTCATCGCTGTTTGCCTGCACGCCAGAGAAGCTGAAACGATCGACCATCATCAGCGGCACCCAGAACTCCGCGGGGATGCCGGGAATGGTGCCCGTGAACTGGCGTGGCGCAACGCCGACCACGGTGTACTCGATACCCGAGATTCTGACCCTGGCGCCGACCACATTGGGAGCGCCGCCCAGCGCCCGCTGCCACAGACCGTGACTCACGATGATCACAGGCGCGGCATTGGGCGTGACATTTTCGTCGTTGTGGAACGCACGCCCATGTGCGATTTGAATGCCGAGCACGTCGAAGTAATTCGGCGTGATCGTTTCGCCCGTGATGAGAGTCCCGCGGCCGCTCGCCGACAAGATGCCTCGCACGTAACTGCTGGCGGCGACGCCGGACAGCGCATCGGCCGCACCAGCCATGTCCTGGAAGTCAGGATACGACGAGGTCAGCTGTGGAAGGTCCTTGCTAATCCCACTGTAGATTTCAACCAGCCGATCCGGTTGCGCAACCGGCTGACCGCGGAGCAACACCCCGTTGACGACGGAGAAGATGGTGACGTTGAGGCCGATGCCGAGCGCGAGTGACCCGATGGCGACTGCGGCGAAGCCCGGACGTTGCAGGAGCTGCCTTACGCCGAATCTCAGGTCACGAAGGAACACACCCATACTGTGCCTTTACGTCATCGGCGCGGCCGTTGTTCTGACATAAAATGATCCTCTTGTGAAGATCCACGAGCATCAAGCCAAAGCAGTTCTTGCCAAACATGGCGTTCCCGTCCCGCGCGGCGAGGTCGCCTTCAAACCGGAAGAAGTTCCAGACATCGCCAGGCGGCTCGGCACGAACGTCGTCGTGGTCAAGGCGCAGATTCATGCCGGCGGCCGCGGCAAGGCCGGAGGCGTCAAGCTCGCCAAGTCGCCGGAGGAAGCCGGCAAGCTCGCCGGTGAGTTGATCGGCAAGACGCTGGTCACATATCAAACCGGACCGACCGGCCAGAAGGTGTCGCGCCTGTTGATCGAGGAAGGCCTCGCCATCGACAAGGAGCTGTATCTCGGCCTCGTCGTCGATCGCTCGACGCAGCGCATCGTGCTGATGGTGAGCAAAGAGGGTGGCGTCGAGATCGAGAAGGTTGCCGAAGAGAAGCCCGAAAAAATCCACAAGGTGTTCATCAATCCCGCTGTGGGCCTGCAGCCGTTCGAGGCCCAGCGCCTGGCGTTCGCGCTCGGCTTGAGCGGCGACTCGGTCAAGAAAGCCGTCAAGATGATGATGTCGCTCTACCAGGCGTACATCGCATCCGACGCCTCGATTATCGAGATCAACCCGTTGATCGTCACCAAGGGCGGCGACCTGCTGGCGCTCGACGCCAAGATGAACTTCGACGACAACGCGCTTTACCGTCACGCCGACGTGAAAGAGCTGCGCGACATCAGCGAAGAAGATCCGCTCGAGGTCGAAGCGTCGAAGTTCTCGCTGAACTACATCCGCCTCGACGGCAACATCGGCTGCATGGTGAACGGCGCCGGCCTTGCCATGGCGACGATGGACATCATCAAGCTGGCGGGTGGTGAGCCGGCCAACTTCCTGGATGTGGGCGGCGGCGCGAACGCGGAGCAGATCAAGAACGCATTCCGCATCCTGATGATGGACAAGAACGTGAAAGCGGTCTTGATCAACATCTTTGGCGGCATCCTGCGCTGCGACGTGCTCGCGGCGGGCGTGATCGCCGCGGTAAAGGAACTGGGCGTGCCGGTTCCGATCGTGATTCGCATGAAGGGAACGAACGTCGAGGAAGGCAAGAAGATGCTTGCCGAGAGCGGGCTGAACTTTGCGACCGCCGACACCATGGGCGAAGCGGCCGACAAGGTCGTCGAGCTGGCCCGGAAGGATAAGTAGCCGCTAATGGCAGTACTGCTCGATAAGAACACGCGACTGATCGTCCAGGGATTGACCGGCAAGGAAGGCACGTTCCACGCCAAGGCGGCGCAGGCGTATCACACCAACGTCGTCGGCGGCGTGACGCCCGGCAAGGGCGGCACCACGCACGAAGGCTGGCCGGTGTTCAACACGGTTGCGGATGCCGTCAAGGAAACTGGCGCGAACGCGTCGGTGATCTTCGTGCCGCCGCCGTTTGCTGCCGACGCGATCATGGAGGCCGCCGATGCGGGTATCGCACTCGTCGTCTGCATCACCGAAGGCATTCCTGTCGTCGACATGCTGAAGGCGATGACGTTCCTCAAGGATCATCCGCAGACGCGGCTCATCGGTCCGAACTGCCCTGGCATCATTTCGCCGGGGAAAGGCAAGGCCGGCATCATCCCGGCAAACATCTGCAAAGAAGGGCGCATCGGCATCGTGTCGAAGAGCGGCACGCTGACCTACGAAGCGATCGATCAGCTGACGCGGGCCGGGCTGGGGCAGAGCACCTGCATCGGCATCGGCGGCGATCCGCTGATCGGCACCACGCATATCGACGCGCTGGCGTTGTTCCAGGCCGACCCCGAGACCGACGCGGTCATCATGATCGGGGAGATCGGCGGGTCGGCGGAGGAAGAAGCGGCCGCGTGGATCAAGGAACACTTCACCAAGCCGATCGTGGCGTT
>DASVFC010000682.1:0-5223 GCA_036380235.1 Vicinamibacterales bacterium | reverse complement strand
AATCAGAATACGGAACAGCGTGATCTGCCCGGTTTCCATCAGCTCGAACGTCTGGATCACCGACCGGGGCAGGAACACGACAATGCCCGCAAAAATGATCAGCGACATCCCGTTGCCGATGCCGCGCTCCGTGATCTGCTCGCCGAGCCACATGATGAACATCGTGCCGGTCGTCAGCGTCAGCATCACGCCAAGACGGAACCACCAGCCCGGCTCGTAGACCAGCGGCAGGCCGCCGGCGATTTCCGTCTGGCGCTCGAGAAAGATCGCGTAACCGAGCGACTGCACTGCCGCCAGCACCAGCGTGAGGTAGCGGGTGTACTGCGTGATCTTGCGGCGGCCGAGCTCGCCTTCCTTCGACAGCCGTTCGAGATACGGCCACACCACCGTCAACAGCTGCAGGATGATCGACGAGCTGATATACGGCATGACGCCGAGCGCGAAGATCGTCGCCCGCGACAGGCTGCCGCCCGTGAACATGTTGTAGAGGCCAAACATCGACCCCTGCACCTGCTCGGTCAGGATCCGAAGCGCTTCGGTGTTCACGCCGGGCGTCGGGATCCAGTTGCCGACGCGATACACCGCCAGCATCCCGAGCGTGAACAACACCCGGTTGCGGAGATCAGCGACGGCGAACAGATTCTTGAATGTGTCGAGCACAGTTAGCCCTTAGCTAGCGATCGCTTCTGCCTTGCCACCGGCGGCGGCCAGCTTCTCGGCGGCCTTGCCGCTGAACTTGTGCGCCTGCACGGTCAACGCCTTGGTCACTTCACCGCGCGCCAGCACCTTGACCAGCGCCGTCCGGCTGCTGACGATGCCGCGCTCGCGCAGCGAATCAACCGTCACCGTCGCGCCCTGGTCGAACAGCTTCTCCAGCTGATCGAGATTCACCACGTCGTACTCGGTGCGGAAGATGTTGGTGAAGCCGCGCTTCGGCACGCGCCGGTGCAGCGGCATCTGGCCGCCTTCGAAGCCGCGCTTGAACGAGTAGCCCGAGCGCGACTGCGCACCCTTGTGGCCGCGGCCCGACGTCTTGCCCAGGCCCGAACCGGGACCACGGCCAACACGCTTCTTCTTGAATTTCGACCGGTCAGCCGGCTTGAGATTGTTCAGACCCATGATCGTTTGCCTTCAGCCTTCAGCCTTCCGTCACCGCGACGAGGTGACGGACCTTGAAAATCATTCCGCGCGTCTCGGGCGTGTCGGCCAGCGTCACCGAGTGATTCAACCGGCGCAGGCCCAAGCTCTGCACCACCAGGCCCTGGTTCTTGTTGAAACCGATCGGGCTCTTCATGAGCGTCACCGTCACGGTCTTCTTGTTGTCTGCTTGCTTCGCCATTGTTAAGCCTTCGCTTCGTCCAGGTCCTTGCCGCGCAAGCGCAGCAGCTTCTGCGGATCCTTCAGTTCCGACAGCGCCGTAAACGCCGCGCGCACCACGTTGTGCGGGTTCGCGGAGCCCAGCGACTTCGTCAGCACATTGGTCACGCCCGCCGATTCCACCACCGCGCGCACCGCGCCACCGGCGATAATGCCGGTGCCGTCCGGAGCCGGCTTGAGCAGCACGCGGCCGGCGCCGTACCGGCCGACCACCGGGTGCGGCACCGTGGTGCCCTGCACCGGCACGCGGATCAGGTTCTTCTTCGCTGCTTCGATCCCCTTCTTGATCGCCGACGGCACTTCCTTGGCCTTGCCGACGCCGTAGCCGACCACGCCGTGACCGTCGCCGACGACGACCAGCGCGCTGAAGCTCAGGTTCTTGCCGCCCTTGACAACCTTGGTGACGCGGTTGATCGAAACGACGGTGTCCTTGATGTCGAGCTGCGACGGGTCGATCTTTTCACGCTGACGCATTTAAAACTCCAAGCCGGCCGAACGCGCGGCCTCGGCGACGGCGCGCACGCGCCCGTGATACAGGAACCCGTTGCGATCGAACACCACCTTGGTGATGCCCTTCTCCTTGAGCCGCTCGGCGATCGCGGCGCCGACCATCTCGGCGCCCTTGATGTTGCCGCCGGCCACACCCTTGCTCATCTTGCCCTTGACGTTCGCATCGACGCTCGACGCGGACGCGATCGTCTGGCCGGTCATGTCGTCGATGACCTGGACGTAGATGTGCGCCACGCTGCGAAACACGCTCAGGCGCGGCTTCTGCTCGTTGCCGGCGACGCGTTTGCGGATCCGGAACTTGATGCGATCCCGGCGATCTTCCTTGGTCTTGATCCTCATTACTTCGCTCCCGTCTTTCCGGCCTTCTTCTTGAGGACTTCACCGGTGTAACGGACACCCTTCTGCTGATACGGATCGGGCTTGCGCAAGCTGCGCAGGTTCGCGGCGACCTGGCCAACCAGCTGCCGATCGACGCCCGTCACGGTGATGTGCGTCTGCTTGTCGATCGCCACCTCGATGCCCTTGGGCACGTCGTAGACGACCGGGTGCGAATACCCCAGCGCGAGGTGGATCTGCTGACCCTTGAGCTCGGCGCGGTAGCCGACGCCGACGATGTCGAGCTCCCTCTTCCAGCCCTCGGTCACGCCCAGCACCGCGTTGTTGACGAGGCTGCGCGCCAGACCGTGGAACTTGTTGAGCTGCGGATCGTCCGACGTCTTCTTCGTCACCAAGGTGCCGTCTTCGACGGCCGCCATGATGCCGGGAGGCAGCGCCTGCTTCATCTGTCCCTTTGGGCCCTTCACGTCGACGCCGCTGCCGTCGGCCTTGATGGTCACGCCCTTCGGGATTGCGATCGGTTTCTTTCCAATTCGAGACATAGCTTCAATCCTGTCGCTCAGATTGCTGATGGCAGATGGCAGATCTCAGATTTATTTGTTGAATCACGAAATAAATCTGCAATCTCAAATCTGACTTCTGCAATCGTCACCACACGTTACAGAGAATCTCGCCGCCGACGCCGGCCTTCTTCGCCGACTGCCCGGTCATCACGCCCTGCGAGGTCGTGAGAATCGTCACGCCCAGGCCGCCCAGCACCGCGGGCACCTCGTCGCTGCTGGCGTAGACGCGGCGACCGGGGCGGCTGACGCGCTCGAGGCCGGAAATGGCCTTCTCGCCGCCGGGGCCATATTTGAGGAACATCCGCATCTGCTGGCGCGGCGCCTTGCCCTCGCGCGCTGCCGGCGTTTCCACCATCTTGAAACCTGCGATGTAACCCTCGTCCTGCAGGATCCGCGCGATCTCGGCCTTCAACTTCGAGGCCGGCATCTCGACGCGCGCGTGGCGCGCCGTGACGGCGTTGCGGATCCGGGTCAGCATGTCGGCAATCGGATCAGTCATCTGTTCGTTCTCTCTTCGGGCACCCCGGGCGCCGTACGCACCCTTCGCACCCTATTCCTTGGCTACCAGCTGCTCTTGGTCACGCCCGCGACGTCGCCCGTCAGGGCCAGCTCGCGGAAACACAAACGGCACAATGCGAACTTGCGCATATACGCGCGCGGCCGTCCGCAACGGCGGCAACGATTGCGGTGCCGCACTTTGAACTTCAGGGTCTTGCGCTCGCGCGCTTTCTTCGCCGTAGTTGCCATCGCTTATCTCTGTGCTCTCTGTTCTTCTCTGTGTGCTCGGCAGCGTTAGTTCTGCCGGAACGGCATGCCCATGAACTGCAGCAGCTTGCGCGCCTCTTCGTCGGTCTTCGCCGTCGTCACCACGCTCACGTTCATGCCGCGGCCCTTGTCCACCTTGAGGTAATCGATCTCGAGGAAGATCAACTGGTCCTTGAGGCCGAGCGTGTAGTTGCCGCGGCCGTCGAAGCCCTTCGGCGACACGCCGCGGAAGTCGCGCACGCGCGGCAGCGCGATGTTCATCAGGCGATCGAGGAACTCATACATGCGATCGCCACGCAGCGTCACCATGGCGCCGATCGGCATGCCCTGGCGCACCTTGAACTGGGCGATCGACTTCTTGGCCTTGCGCACCGCCGCCTTCTGGCCGGTGATCTTGCCGAGCTCCTCGGCGCCGGTGTCCACCACCTTGGCGTTCGAGGTCGCCTCGCCGAGCCCCATGTTCACCACCACTTTGGTGATCTTGGGCACCGCCATGATGTTCTTGTAGCCGAACTCTTTCTGCAGTGCCGGGATCACTTCGCCGCGGTACTTGTCGCGCAGCCGGATCACCGACGGCTTGGCCGCCTTGCCGCTCGCCTTTGGCGCCGCGGCATCCTTGGCCTTGGCCTTGTTGGCCTTGGCTTCGGCGATCTGTTCCGGGGTTGGCTTGGTCTTGCTCATTTGTCCACCACTGCGCCGCTCTTGCGGCCGATACGGACGCGCGTGCCGTCCGCTAACACCTTCTTGCCGACGCGCGTCGGCTCGTTCGTATCCGGATCCAGCAGCATCACGTTGCTGGCGTGGATCGCCGCTTCACGCTCGACGATGCCGCCCTTGATGTTCTTCTGCGGATTCGGCCGGGTGTGACGCTTGATCAGGTTCACGCCCTCGACCACCACCCGGTTGCGGTCCGGATGCACCGACAGCACGCGGCCCTTCTTGCCGCGATCCTTGCCGGCACGGACGATGACCTGGTCGTTCTTGCGAATCGACATACCCATGACGGTTACAGCACCTCTGGAGCGAGCGAGATGATCTTCATGAACCGGCGCTCGCGCAGCTCACGGGCGACCGGCCCGAACACGCGCGTGCCGATCGGCTCGCCCTGGTCGTTGATCAGCACCGCCGCGTTGCGATCGAAGCGGATGTAGCTGCCGTCCTTGCGGCGCTGCTCCTTGCGCACGCGGACGACCACGGCCTTCACGACCTGGCCCTTCTTGACGGTGCCTTCCGGCGCCGCCTCTTTGACGTTGGCGGTGATGATGTCGCCGAGATAGGCGTAGCGCCCGGCCGAGCCGCCAATCGGGTTGATCACGGAAATCTTCCTGGCCCCCGAGTTGTCGGCGACGTCGAGGATCGATCGCATCTGAATCATGGCGTCGTCTCCTTTACACCTGAGCCGCGCGCTCGACGATGCGCACCAGGGCCCATCGCTTGCGCTTGCTCAACGGCCGCGACTCGGCGATCACCACCGTGTCGCCAATCTTGGCCTCGTTGTTTTCATCGTGCGCCACGAACGTCGACGTGCGCCTCTGCGTCTTGCCGTAGACCTCGTGCCGAACCTGCCTCTCGACGGCGACGGTCACGGTCTTTTCCATCTTGTCGCTGACGACCACGCCGGTGATTTCCGCTTTGCCTGCCATAGTTCTCCTGACGCGCGGCCTAGCGGGCC
>DASVFC010000681.1:0-9285 GCA_036380235.1 Vicinamibacterales bacterium | reverse complement strand
CCGGGTTCTCGAAATCCGGGTTTTCGAAATCCGGATTGAGGAACACGACATCGAACGCCGTCAGTGTGCTGGTCGGCTCGGGAAGTTGTTCGACCGTCACGGGGACCAGCACATCTGGCGCTTGGGACGGGTCGGCCGGCGGATCTTCGAGGGCGACGAACAACGTGCGCGACACGCTCGACTGCGCTGGAATGCGCACGGGTAGCTGTTCGACTGGTACGGTAGGTTGACCGTCGCTGCCGAGAGCGCCGAAGCCGCTGAACTGATCGAACGACGCGATCACGCCGTCGGGCGGCGTCGCCTCCATCAAGTAGTCGTGCTCCTGGGACGTGGTGTTGCGCGCGATCACCACAAACGATCGCTGCAGACCAACCACACGCTTCGAGTTTTGCGGCGCCGATACGACCAGTCCGGGGCGCAGCTGCGCCGTGTAGACATCCTGATTGCGAATGCCGGTCTGTCCCGGCGTACACATCACCGCGTTGGGGCCGGTGACTGCGGGCGTGAAGTTGGCCCACTGCGTATCGCGAGGCGTACCAACATTGCGGTTGTCCGCCCAGGTGACGTGAAACACCGGCGCGGGTTTGAGGCTCGAGTCGCCGTTATTCCACGACCAGCTGCCGTCAGCGTTGGCGAGAAAATTCTGGCCGGCGATGTCGATGTAATCACCGATGAACGGGAAACGGCCTTTCGAAAAAATCGGCAGGTTGGGACGGTTGTATTGCAGCTGCACGCGCGGGCCATTCGAGGTGCCGCGCCCTTCACGATAGCGAGACACCTGCGTGCTCGAGCCGAGCACCGAGGTGGTCTCGAGATGGCACGTCCCCGTTGCCAGGCACGCCGCGTCGACCATCGCCGCGCGCATGTCGAGCGTATGGCGCCGGCTCAGTCCTTCGGGGTGCGTCAGCATGCAGCTGATCACCGCCGACAAGGCGAGTGTGTCGCCGCCGGCAGCGGTGCAGTCGCGGTAGGCCTTGAGGCCGTACTCGAAGACCAGATCTTCAAAGCCTTCCGAGCGATCGTCGCGCAAGTCGTAATAGGCGAGCGCCACTTTGCCGCCGGCAAATGCCAGCGTCGGCATGATCTGGCTGCCGGCCTCCGTGTACGAGTCGGCCACCTCTGGCGCACTCCACGTCGCGCCGCCGATTGCGCTCGACATCACGATCCGCGCATCGTTTGGCCGCACGCCGCCGAAGCCGCGCGCCGCCCACGCCACGTAAACGCGTCCGGGACTGCCGGCCGGGCGACCCTCCGCCACCGCGGGCACCACGGTCAGCGCCGGATACGCATTGGTCCGAAACGTGAAGAACGATGAACCCTGATCGAACGGCTGGAAGATGTACCCACCGGTCTCGATGGCCGCGGCCTTGGTGAAGCTTTGTCCGCCGTCGGTTGACCGCGCGACGAGGATGGCGTTCCGGCTGTTGGTGTCGCCGGCTGTGGCGAACTCACGCCACGCCACGTGAATTGCGCCCGTCCCCGGATCGATCGCGATTGTCGTGCCCTGGTTCTTCTGCACGCTCTCGCTCAGCTTCGCGGGGTTCGACCACGTTGTCCCGCAATTGGTCGATCGCGAGAACATGATCTTCGAGCGGACGTTGAGCTCCTTCTCCTGCGGCTTGTTGGTGTCGTTGCCAACAAACGACGTGTAGACCAGGTAGACCGGGCCGGCCGGGACGGCGCGGCCGTTGATCACGCACGTCGAACCGTTGCGCGGAATGTCGGCGACAATCCATGGCTTGTCGAGGAACTGACCGGAGGTGCCGGTATCGACGGCCACCGCGCCGAGATACGCGATCGGGTCGCCGCCGTCCTTGTTGTTGTTGTCGAGGAACCGCGCGACGAACACCTTGCCGATCTCGCCTTCACCACGATTGAAGGCGATGCCGGAGTAGTAGAACAGGCCGTTGGTGCCGGCGCGTACCGTTGCGTCCGCGGCTGCCGCCAGTCCTTTAATCGGCGAGGCGGTGCCCGCCGCCGACGTGTCGAGTTTGTGGCCGGGCATCAACGTCGATGTCCACGTCGATCCGCAATCGAATGACTTGAACACGCCCAGCCACGCGTCGCCTACCTCGCCCGCCGCTTCTTCCACGTCGACGGCGCGGTAATCATTCGCGCCCGCGAGCAGGTGACAGGGATTGCGCGACGACACGGCAATCGACGGCTCATTCTGCCGTTGCAGGAACGGGTCGCCGATAATCGTCGACGGCGGCGTGAAAATCGCCGGGCCGCCGCCCATATTGACGTTAGGACCAACTACGACTTGTGCAGACGCAGACGTGGCTGCAAACAATGCGCTGCCGAACGCCAGCGACGACGCGACGGCGAAAAATCGAGACAGGGTCAGACGCCACATTGGGGGGACTCCAAACACACCGACGTTGCCTACAGGGAAGACAAAAGCAGACTTACAATGACGCGAGCGGCAGCCCAGTTTAGGCTTTTCACAAAAATTTGCACAGAAAAATACCTCTGCTATTTGACCGTGCAGAGGTCTCAGACGTCATCACCCAGACGAGGGGTGGCCGCTGGCCGGCGTAACCCCTTGTCTGGTAATTACTTAGCGCGTTTGCGTGTTATTTTTGCGGCTCGGACGAGGGCGGCACGATGCCCTTCAACCGCATATAGGTGACCAGGTTGCCGTAGTGCTCGTTGACGTGTGAGTTGTTGAACGCGAACACGCCCAGGCGCGGCTGCATGCCGAGGAACATCTTGATCACTTCCGCGCCTTTCTTGTCGTCCATGGCGGCCAGACCCTGCTCGCAGAATTCAAACGACGCCGCCAGCGCCTTCTGCAGCGCCGCCTTGCCGTTGCCCTGCGTGCTCTTCTCAACTCCGCTCATCGGCGGTTTCATGCCGCTGGCAGCGGCGCAGATGCCGAAGTTGCCGTCTGCGATGTGCGCAATGAGCTGACCCAGGCTGCGAACCTCCGGCGTCGGTTTGAACGCGTACAGATCCTCACCGACTTTTTCGGCAGTGCGAATCACGGGGTTCTTGATCTGCGCGAGTTGCGCCTTGATTGAATCGGTGTAGGGATTCTGCGCGAGTGCAGTCGAGGGAACCATCAGCCCGGCAATGATCGCCGCGCCCAGTACAATGCGTGTCATCATTCTCTCCTTCGGTAGACCAGTGATCGAACGCCAGTCGATTCTGCCACGGCCGCGATATTGGATTCCGGTCCTTGTGATGGGTTTCGTGATGAGCGCCGCGTGCGGCGCCAAAGCCCCCCTGTCGACATTCGAACGCCGATCGCCCTTGCTCACATGGGTGGGCGAATTTACGCGGCCGTCAGGCACGCAATACCAGGATCTTGCGGACAGTGCGAAATTCGGCAGCATTTCGGGACTCGCGCCCGATGAACGCAGCCAGCAATGGGTTGCGGTCATCGACGATCGCGAGGATTCGCGGCTGGCGTGGCTAACGGTGTCGTACGACGGCCGCGGCGTCGACGTGACCCCGTTGCGGATGACATTTCTGAAAGCGGGCCCCGGCGTCCCCGATCGCGTCGTCAGGCAGGCGGATCTCGAAGCCATCGCGGCGCTCGCCGACGGGACCTTTCTTGTCTCGGAGGAAGGCCACCTGCGTGACGGAGAGGTGTGGCAGCCGGCGCTGTTGCGAGTCGATCGCGACGGTTTGGTGTCGGCGGTGATCGATTTTCCGAAGGCGTTTCACATCACCGGTGATGGCAAGACCGGGCTGCGAGACAACCAGGGGTTCGAGAGCCTTGCGGTGACGCCAAGCGGGCGCGTGATCGCCGGCCTGGAGCAGCCGCTGTTGCAGGACGGTGCGGTCACATTCGAGCGCGGCGCGGCGGGGCGCTTGATCGAATTCACGCCGTCGGGCTCGTCGTTCAAGGCCGGCAAGCAGTGGCGCTACATGATTTCGCCGACGCCGAGGGTCGAAGGCTACGAGGAGATCTGCGCCGACGGCGAGAACGGGCTGTCGGACTTGTTGGCGCTGGGTGAAACCCGATTGATTGCGCTGGAGCGCGCGTGTCTCCACGATCCCCGTAACGATCGCTATGCCAACACCGTGCAGTTGTTCATTGTCGATCTGGTTGGTCAGGAAGCGAAGAAGAGCGACCTGCTGAACTTCGACGCGATGGCCGATCGCCTGTCGCCCGCGCTCGCACGACTAGAAAATTTCGAGGCGCTCACCTTCGGCCCGGTGATTAACGGCGTGCCGACGCTGATGGTCGCTTCGGATGACAACTTCCGCAAGACTCAGAAGACGTCTTTCATCTTGATCGGCATGCGGTAACTCCGTCAGGGAACGAATTTGTAGCCGACGCCGCGAACCGTGACGAGGTGCTTGGGGCGCGTTGGATCGTCCTCGAGATAGCGCCTCAGCCGCACCACGAAGTTGTCGATGGCGCGCGTGTCGGTATCTTCGCGCAGGTCCCACACGTCTTCGAGGATCGCCTTGCGCGACACCGCCCTGCCGGCGTTCTTCACGAGGTATTGCAGCAGATCGGACTCCATCTGCGTCAGCTGATACTTCTTGTCGCCAACCTGCAGCTCGAGCGCCTCGAGGTCGAGTCGCCTGCCGGCGAAATTCAACGCTTCATGTTCGTGCGGCTTCTGCAGCCACTCGAGGCGCCGCAACAACCCGCGCAGGCGCGCGAGAAGGATCTGCAGCTCGAACGGTTTTGGCAGGTAGTCGTCGGCGCCGGCCTCGAAGCCGGCCAAGACATCTTCGGGACGGCCGCGCGCGGTGAGCATCAGCACGGGAACGAAGTGTCCAGCGGCGCGCAACTCCTTGACGACTTCGAAGCCGTCTTTGCCCGGCAACATCACGTCGAGGATCACCGCGGCGTAGCGTGATCGATCCGCGAGCAGTCGCGCGAGCGCGTGCGTGCCGTCACCTTCGACATCCACCGCATGGCCTTCGGCCTCGAGGTTGAAGCGTAGCCCGTCGGCAAGGTGCGCCTCGTCTTCCACCACCAGGATTCTGCTCACGCCGTCACCCGCGGCAACTCCAGCGTGAAGGTGGACCCTTTATTCTCGCCCGCGCTCTCTGCGAAGACCCGGCCACCGTGCCGCTTCGCGATCGATCGAACGATGTAGAGGCCGAGGCCGGTGCCTTTGACTTTCGAGCCAAGCGGCTGGAAGCGATAAAAACGGTTGAAGATGCGCCCGATCTGCGCGCGCGGGATGCCGATGCCGGCATCTTTCACGCGCACCCACGCCGTGTCGGGCGTCGCGGCCGCGACTTGCACCGTGATCTGCGGCGTACCTTGCGAATACTTCACCGCGTTGTCGAGCAGGTTGGCAATGGCGGTGCGAAGATCGTCCACGTCGCCGAGCACCACCAGCGGCGTCGTTTGATCTTCGCTGACGATGGTGATGGCGTCTTCGGCGAGGTGGTGCCGCGTGCGTGCGGTATCAACGCATTCCTGCACCAGCCATCCGAGGTCGACGGGCGCGCGTTGTTCGAGCTTGCGTTTCTGCCGCGCCGCGCCGGCGCGCAGCACTTGCTCCACGGTGTGCTGCAGGCGATCGGCGTCCTGCAGCATGACGCGGTAAAACTCCTTGCGCTGCGCGTCGCCGACTTCGCGCGACTGCAGGGTTTCGAGATAAAGGCGGATCGATGCGATCGGCGTCTTCAGCTCGTGCGTCACCGAGTTGAGAAAGCTGTCCTGCTGCTCGGTGATGCCCATCTCGCGCACCAGGAAGACGGTGTAGACGATGAGGCCAGCGATGATCAGCGCGAAGGTGGTGACGCCGAGGATGAGCGGAGCAACACGGCGGCCGTTGACCAGGATCCAGCCGATGTTGAGCGTCACCGCGGCGGCGACGAGGACGATGCAGAGAACGACGAAGACGATGGAAGCGGTCTGGCGTCGGGTCACACGGGGATCTTAGCGGGTCTTGAGGCTTGGGGCGTGGGGCTTGAAAAACGCCCGGCCCTCGTCAAGCCCCAAGTCCCAAGTCCCAAGCCCCTACGCTGCTTCTTCTGCCGGCAGCGACCGGATCTTCGCCACCTTGATGTCCCAGGCGAGGCCGAGGAATTCGAGCGTCTTGATGCCGATCCAGTTCATGTCGAACTCATACCAAGCGAGGCCGTGGCGCGCCGACACCGGGTGGGCGTGGTGGTTGTTGTGCCAGCCTTCGCCGAAGGTCAACATCGCCACCCAGAAGCTGTTGCGCGAATCATCGCGGGTCTTGAAGCGCTGCGAGCCGAACAGGTGCGTCGCCGAGTTCACCAGCCACGTGCAGTGGAGGCCGTAAGTGGTGCGGAAGAAGACGCCCCACAGGACGTAAGGAATGCCGCCGAACGCGAGCAGCGCGAGGCCAACCACGACCTGCGGCACCCAGTGCCAGGTGGTCAGCGCAACGTGGAACCGGTCCTTGCTCAGGTCGGGCGTGTAACGCGCGAGCACCTCGGTGTCGTGATGCATCGCCTTGCCGGTCATGATCCAGCCCATGTGCGCCCAGTAGGTGCCTTCGCGCGGGGTGTGCGGATCGCCTTCGTGATCGGAATGCTGATGGTGAATGCGGTGCGTGGCGACCCAGAAGATCGGTCCGCCTTCGAGGGCGAGCGTGCCGCAGACGGTGAGGACGTACTCGACCCACTTCGGCGTCTTGTAGCCGCGATGCGTGAGGAGGCGGTGGTAGCCCATGCCGATGCCAAGCGAACCGGCCACCCACCAGAGGAACAGCGCCATGGCGATGGCGCCCCAATCAATGAAGAAGAACGCGGCGACGGCGCCGATGTGGAAAATCGTCATCGCAATGGCGGTGATCCAATTCACCTCGCCATTGGAAGCCTTGCGGCCATAAATCTCGGTAACGGGAATCATGTCGCATTGACAGTATCAGGAGCAGAAACGGGGTTCTGTAATACTTCTGTCGCACCGGGAAGTGCTGCTTTCGCAGCGGGTTGCGCGCATGTTATTGTTCCAGCCAATATATGGGTATATCGATGCTGGAGCGGGAGCTGAAGCGGGGCAGTGCCGAGTTGCTCGTCCTGGCGCTGCTGGAAGAGCGTGACCGTCATGGCTACGAGATCGGCAAGCAGATCGAAGAGCAATCGGATGGCACGATCACGTTTCACATCACGTCGCTGTACCCGACGCTCTACCGATTGGAGTCGAAGGGGCTGATCGAAGGCCGCTGGGTCGAGAAAGCGGGCCAACGGCGCCGCCGCTACTACCGCCTCACGCCGGACGGGCGCGCCGTGCTGGTGCGGCAGCGATCGATCTGGCAGAACTTCGCGAAGGCCATCAATCGCGTGGCGGGGATCAAGCATGCATGACGCTTCGACACGCTCCACATCGAAATGGCAACGGCGGATCGAGGCCGCGTTCGCTGGAACGCTGATCGACCGCGACGTCCTCGAAGAGCTCGCCCAACACCTCGAGGCGACATATGAGTCGCTGCGCGCCGACGGCGAGACTACCGAAGACGCTACCGCCCGCATCGAGGCCTTGATTGCCTCGTGGCGCCGCGATCCTTCGTCGCTGCAAAGGGTCGTGAAGCGTTCGCCCCCGGTCACCGCGCCGGCGCCATCACGATCGATCCTGTCCGGCGCGTTCGCTGATGCGGTTTACGCGCTTCGGCTGCTGCGCGCCCATCGTGGATCGGCGGCCCTTACGATCCTCACCATCGCGCTCGGTGTTGGCGCAGTGACGACGCTCTTCAGCGTCGCCAACAGCGTGTTACTGCGGCCGTTGCCGTGGGCCATGGGTGACGGTCTCGTGCGCGTGATCGAATCGCGCGGCGGCAAACAGGGCCGCGTTCCTGGAACGATGTTGAACGGTTCGTATTTGTCGTGGGCGGACGCACCGCAGACGATCGACGGCATCGGCGCGTGGACCACCGGCGCCGTGACCCTCACCGGCACCGGCGATGCGACGCGCGTCAGCGTCACCAACGTGACGCCAAGCCTGCTGACGCTGCTCGGCGCGCAGCCGTTACGCGGGCGGCTCTTCACGGCGGACGACGCGCGCAGCAACGGCTGGCGGATCGCGATCCTCTCACAAGGTTTCTGGGAACAGCACTTCGGTGCTCGCGAGGATCTCGTCGGGCAGACGATCATGCTCGAAGGCGGACCGGCCACCGTGGCCGGCATCATGCCGCGTTCGTTTCGATTTCCAACCGCCGAGACGCAGATGTGGCTGCCGATGACGGTCGCGGAGGTCGACGGTCCGAATGGCGTGAAGCGCGGGCAGATTTTCACTGCGCTGGCGCGCCTGAAACCCGGCGTCTCGCTCGCGCAAGCCACCGCTGAAGCGAACGCGCGCGCCGTTTCCGCACCGGATCCGGGCCTCGTCGCGATGTCATTGTTCGGCGCCAGGGAACCCGTGCAAATCGGACTTGTTGATGCCAACGAGGCAGCCACCGCGGAAGTGCGGCCAGCAATTGTCATCTTGTTGATCGCCGCCGCGTTGTTGTTTGTGACAGCGGTTGCCAACGTCGCCAACATGCAATTGGCGCGGACCGCAGCGCGCCATCGCGAGTTGACGATCCGCGCCGCGCTTGGCGCCGGAACGGCGCGCCTGACGCGGCAGTTGCTGATCGAGAACGCGATCATCGGCGCGATCGGCGCGGCGATGGGCGTCCTGCTGAGCGCGGTGCTGCATGGATTCCTGCCGTCGCTGTTGCCGGCCGGCTTTCCACGCGCGGACGAGATTGCGATCGACGCGCGCGTCCTGGCCTTCGGCGCCGTGATCGCCATCCTTGCAAGCATTGCGGCGGGCGTGCTGCCGGTGCTGCAAGCACGCCGGCTTGATATCGCCCGCGCATTATCCGATGGCACGCTGGCGTCCGCCGGACCCGGGCGCGGACGGTTGGCGACCACGCGCCTGTTGATCGCCGGCAGCCAGGTCGCCGTTACGTGTGTGTTGCTGATCTGCGCGGTGTTGTTGACGCGCAGTTTCCTCGCCCGCGTCGCCGCGGATCGCGGCTACGACGCCGCCAACGTGGTCACGGCATCCGTGCCGTTCCCCAGCGGCTATTCATTCGAACAGCGGCAGCAGGCGCGCTTTCGCATTCTCGAACGGCTGCGTCAGCGGCCGGGGATCACCCATGCCGCTTTCAGTACCGGTGTTCCGCTCGTGTCGGCCGGCGGGTTCGCGTCCTTCAATTTCGTGACGCCGCTCAAAGGCACCGAGCTGCAGGCCGAGACCATCCGACGGGTCGTGACGGCGGATTATTTCGGCGCACTTGGCGTGCGCATCCGCGCCGGCCGCGCGCTCACCGATCGCGATGCGCGTGGCACGCCGACCGCCGTGGTGGTGAACCGATCCTTCGTCCAGAAGTACCTCGACGAGATGCCGATCGA
>DASVFC010000680.1:0-4122 GCA_036380235.1 Vicinamibacterales bacterium | reverse complement strand
CGGCAGTTCGGCATCCTCGATCTGCAGGGTCGCAGCGCCGGGCACTCGGGACTCTCGAATGGCTACGTGTCGCAAGATGTACAGGGCCAGGTGCCAGGCACGGAGATCTTCTATTCCATTCAAGGCAACATTCTGCGCGCCGGATACGTGGTGCCTAATGCGGTGCAGGCGTTCATCAAGACCACCGGCACGATCACCGATCGCGTGATGGCCGCCATGGAAGCGGCGGACGGATCCGGCGGCGACAGCCGCTGCAACTGCCCGCCGTGGCCTACCGATGGTACCGCGCCGCCAATCCCCTGCGACGGCCGCACGTCAACCGTCGCGTACATCCTCGCCGCCGATCCGAAAGACACCAGCGGCGACTCGCACAACAACGGTAAGTACTCGATGTATCTGACAACGTCGCAGCCGGGCCCCGACAAGGGACCGTATCAGATCAAGGCGGGCGAGAATCTCAACCCGGTCAAGACCCTGCGAATGCGGTACGACGCGTGGAAGAAGACGAACCACGCACCAAATAACGGGCTGCCCAATCCCCTGCCGCCGGCGAATCCACCGCAAGGCGGCGGCAATCAGAACCGGCGCCCGGCGATGCAGGTGATGGCGCTCACCACCACGGCGTGGGCGGACGGCGGCATGATCCCGGCGAAGTACACGCAGGCTGGCGCGCAGGTATCGCCGCCGCTGGCATGGAGCAACGTCCCCGAGGGCGTGCAGAGCTTCGTCTTGATCGCTCGCGATACGGATGCCGCGATCGGCAACGGCACAGACGATGTGCTGCATTGGATGCTGTGGAACCTTCCGGGATCGGCGCGCTCCCTGGCGGAAGCGATTCCGCAAGGCAACGAGCTGCCCGATGGTACTCGCCAGATCAGCGCGAGCGGGCCGTACTATCGTGGCCCCGGCGCGCCCGCGTCGGGACCGCCACATCACTATGTGTTCGAGCTGTATGCGCTGGATGGAAAGATCGACGTGCCGGCGATCGGCCAGTCGCCGCCGCTTACACGCGCGGCAGTGGAACAGGCAATGGCCGGCAAGATCCGGGCGAAGGGTTCGCTGGTGGGGCTGTTCAAGCGCCAATAAAGAAGGGGCGGCCTATCCGGGCCGCCCCTTTCTTCAACACGCTTAGTCTTAGAACGATACTCTGACGCCGACGCGCGCTGTGCGCGGCGCCAGAATCGCCGTCGGGCGCAAGAACGAGCCGCCGGTGGTGACAGTCCGCGTTTCGGCGGCGTTGCTGTTGGTCAGGTTGAAGAGGTCGAACAACGCGCGGACGCGGATGCCGTTGCCGAGATCGAACGCGCGATCGGCGCGGATGTCGAGCACCGTGATGTTGTCGTGACGCCGCGTGTTGCGCGGTTCGGCGTTGATCGTACCACTGAAGATTGCACCGGCCGCGGTTGCGGCCGCCGCGCCCACCGAAATCTGGCGCGCGAAGTTCTGGCCCGCCTGGTGGCGCAACAGCGGCGACACCCGAATGCCGAATGGCGCCTCGTAGGTGCCCGACGCCTTGAAGTCCCAGCGCGTGGTGTCTTCGTCGAACGAGGGCGACGCGCCGGTGTAACCGGCGCCGTTCGGCGTGTTCGGATAGCCGCCGTCGAAGTCGTGCGCCCACGTGAAGCTGCCGCCCACCTGCGCCGACCAGCGATTCGACAGCCGCTTCAACATCGACGCTTCCATCGTCTTGTAGCGCGAAAAGCGCGGCGTGTTCATCACGACGTTGGTCAGCGGGAAGTTGCCAGCCTGGGCCGACGGCACGCCGAGCAACTGCAGCGCGCGATCGTCGCCGGTGCCGGTGACGCCGTCGGGCCCGACGTCGACGAACGAATATGGAACTGTATACGCCTCGATCGGGCGGCCGGGGTTGTACTGGACGATCAGGTCGTCTTCGGTCTTGTAAACGAAGCCGGCGCGCACACCGATCGCTTCGGTGAGCTGGCGCTCGAGATACGCGGTCACGTCGTGCGAGAACGGCTGCGTCGTTTCCGGATCGAATTGAATCGAACCCGACAGCGTGGTGTTGGTCAGCTGCCGCTCCTCACCCGCCTGGTAACGGCGATCGTTGTTGGTGTCGGCCCAGTTGTAGGTGACGCTCTTGTTGTTCTGGTTCGGGTTCGCGTCGGCGCTGATCGCCGGGCCAGGGTTGTGCCAGAACAGCCCGTAGCTCGCCTTCACCACCGTCTTGCCGTCGCCGGCGAGGTCGTAGATCACGCCAACCCGGGGGCCGAACGAGTTCCAGGTGAAGAACGTGCGCTCGTCGAACACCTGTTCCGGCACGCTGACCGGTCCGTTGCTGAACGCAAGCTGCCGCTGCTGCGGCATCCAGCCGCGATAGCGATCCCACCGCGCGCCGAGATTGAGCGTCAACCGGCCCATCGTCCAGGTGTCGTTGATGAACGCGTCCTGTTGATCGAGCTTGTTGACGACGAGCAGATCGCCGTTGTCGCTGGCATCGAGGCCGCTCACCGAGAGCGCGGTCGGAATGCCGAACACCACCTGGCTGGCGACGTTGTTGGTGTAGATGTGTTCGATGTTGCCGCCGACGTTCTGCTGGCGGCCGCCCCACTGCGACTCGAGAGACAGCTCGCCGCCGAACTTGATCGTGTGCGTGCCGCGGCCGGTGTCGATGAAATACGTGGCGGCGCCGGTCAGCTGCTTGCGATCGCGATCGTTCTGGCTCTGCGCATGCCCGCCGAGCAGCACGAGCTGCGACGTGTCGCGCCAGAAATACTGCTCGTCGGTATTGGCGAGCCGGACGTCGTAATAACCAAAGTCGCCGTAGCGCGCTTCGACGAACAGTTTGTCGCTCAGCGTGCCGTTCCACTCGCCCTTCCACACCCAGCTGGGTGATTCCTGCCGGACCGTGGAGTCGGCGCTGTCATAGGTGTAGGTGCCCAGCGGCAGGCGGTTCGGCTGGATCTTCATGTTCCACTGGTAATAGCCGATCAGCTTGTGACTCTGGTTGATTTGATACGTCGTCTTGATCGATGGATTCGTGTTCCAGGTGTCGAAGTCGGAATCGAAGTTGAACTGCGGCTGATCGACCGAGTTGAACTGCTTGCGCCACGAGGTGTGGAACCAGATCTTGTCGCGCTTGATCGGACCGCCGAAATTGACGTTGACGTCGTAGTAGCGCTGCACTTCGTTGCTGCCGGGACGCAGTCCAAAGGTGTTGATGTGCTCGTCGCTGAGGTTCGACGCCTGCAGGCTGTTGTTGTACCAATCGGTGTAGACCTCGCCGGAGAAGCGGTTGCTGCCAGACTTGCCGAGGAACTGCGATTGCACGCCGGGCGTGGCGGCCTCGGCGCCCTGGCCGGCCACGCCGAGGAATACTTCCTCGAACGAACCGTAATCGAAATAGAAGCCGGCGCCGCCGGTGCCCTCGGTGGTGTTGATGCCTTCGACCGACACGCGCACCTGGCCGTTCAAGCCATAGGCGGTGTATCCCGTCTGCGTGCCGGCGCGATTGCCGCCGACGTCGATGCGGCTCATCACCACGCCCGGGGTTGCCGCCAACAGCGCCCACATGTCGCGGCCGTTCGGGATCGAATTGAGCTGCTCGAGCTTGAAGTTCTGCTGCACGCGCGTGGCGGTGGTGTCGATCACCGGCGAGTCGCCGGTGACGGTGACCGTTTCCTGCAGCGTCGCCACGGTCAGCTCCGCGTTCACGTTCGCGGTGAAGCCGAGCGCGATCTGGATGCCTTCGCGCTTGATGGTGTTGAAGCCGGCGAGCTCGAACGACAGCGCGTAAACGCCCGGTGGCACCGCGGGGAAACGGTAGTTACCATTCTCGTTGCTGACCTGCGTCTGCGCGCCGATCATCGACGGGCTCGTGGCGGTGACGGTGACACCCGGCAGGACTCCGCCGCTGGCATCGGTGATCCGGCCTTGAATCGTGCCGGTGCTGCTGGCGCCACCGCCCTGGGCGGCCGCGGTGATGGGAACGTATGCGGCGATAAGCAACGCCGCAACCAACCTTGAAAACAATTTCATCAAAGAACTCCTGAGCGTGGGGTGTCGTCAATTCAAGTACGCACAAACTGCAACAAAAACCGATGTAAAGGTGCCAGGCCCCTTTACAATGCGCCGGGGATCGTCGTCGGGTCGCCTTTCTTGGTG
>DASVFC010000679.1:0-18858 GCA_036380235.1 Vicinamibacterales bacterium | reverse complement strand
CTGGCGCTAGCCGGCTTTAATCTTCAGTTCGGCGATCTTGCGCGACAGCGTATTGCGGTGGACACCGAGCGTTTCCGCGGCCCGGCACAGGTTGCCGTCGGCGTCGTCGATCACCTTCGCGATGAAGCGCTTGTCGAATTCACGGCGCGCGTCTTCATAGTGCACGCCCCTGGCCACCATCTCGGTCACCAGTTGATCGAGGAGCTTGTTCACCGTTCCCCCGACGCCGTGGCCGAGGGTGACGCGACTTCGAGTTCGGTTCCGGTCAGGCGACGGTAGGCGTCGAGATACTTGGCGCGCGTGTTGGCCACCACATCGTCGGGGAGCGACGGCACCGGCGGCTGCTTGTTCCACTTGATCGACTCGAGATAGTCGCGCACGTACTGCTTGTCGAAGCTTGGCTGCGGACCGCCCGGACGATAGGTGTCCTGCGGCCAGTACCGTGACGAGTCGGGCGTCATCATCTCGTCGATCAGCAACAGCTCGCCATCATCGGTAACGCCGAATTCAAACTTCGTATCGGCGAGGATGATGCCTTTGGATTCAGCGTGCGCCACGCCGTGCGCGTAGAGCTGGAGCGTCAAAGCCTTCAAGCGTGCCAGCCGATCGGCGCCGACTACCTTCGCGGCCTGCGCCTCGCTGATGTTCTCGTCGTGACCTGACTCCGCCTTGGTGGCAGGCGTGAACAGCGGCTCCGGGAGACGGTCGGACTCCTGCAGGCCCTTTGGCAGGGGGATACCGCAGACTTCGCCGGTCGCCTTGTAATCCTTCCATCCCGATCCCGAGATGTAGCCGCGCGCCACGCACTCCACCGGGAGAGGCGTGGTGCGCCGGCACAGCATCGACCGGCCCTCGAGCTGGGTCGCGAACGGACGGAGCGCGGCCGGATAATCGGCGACGCGCGTGGTGATCAGGTGATTCGGGACGATGTGACCGGTGCGCGCAAACCAGAAAGCTGAGAGCTGATTCAGCACGCGGCCCTTGTCGGGGATGCCCGAACCGAGCACGTAGTCAAAGGCTGAAATGCGATCGGTGGCGACGAGCACGAGCGCGTCGCCCACGGCGTAAACGTCGCGCACTTTGCCGCGACGGACCAGCGACAAGCCGTCGAGGTGGGTATCCAAGAGTGGTTGTGAAAGCACGGGCGCTCGCGTGAAGGCTTGCCCCGCCGAAGCGACATCGCGAAGGCGGGAGAACATGGTAAACGCGTAACTGAATGTAAGCAATACTCCCAACCAATTGGGTGCGGCTGCTTTGCCACACGTCATGTAGTATGGAAACGATTTGCGCAACGTCATCCGGACGGTCGTGGTCATCGGCCTTGCCGTTGGCTTGCTTGCCGTCTTTCTCCGAGAAGCCGACTTCGGCAAGGTCTGGTCGGCGGTGGTGTCGGCGCGAGCAGATTTCCTGGTGCTGTCGCTCGGTTTGACGGCCCTGACGTTCCTGATTCGCGCTGAACGGTGGCAGTACCTGCTGTCGCCGCTTGGACCGACGCGATTCATGACCTGTTTTCGCACCACGGTGATCGGGTTTGCGGCCTCGGCGGTGTTGCCGGCGCGAGCGGGTGAAGTGATTCGCCCATATCTGCTGGCGCGGCAGGAGGGACTGAAGGCCACGGCTACGTTCGCGACGATCCTTGTCGAACGCATCCTCGATCTCGTCGCCGTGCTGTTGTTGCTGCTGGCGTTTCTGCTGTTTTTCGATCCCGGCGTCGAGTCGCGCGATTCGCGCGTCTTCGGCGCGATCCGGTTCGGCAGCCTGATCATGGCGCCGATCGCGCTCGTCACACTGGCGGTGATGTTCTTCATGGCGGGCCATCCGGAGCGTCTGCACGGCTGGCTGCTGAAAGCGGAAGCAGTGTTGCCGGCGCGAATCGTCGCGGCGCTTGCCAGGCTCGCGCGCACGTTCGCCGAAGGATTCGCGGCGGTGCGCAGTCCGCAGCGCCTGATTGCGGCGACGGGATGGTCGATCGTGTTGTGGATGTCGATCGCGGGCGGCATCTGGGCGGTCGCGGTGGCGTTCGGGATCAGCATGCCGTTTACCGGGGGGTGGTTGATGCTGGCGCCGCTGGTAGTCGGCGTTGCGGTGCCCACGCCCGGCGGCGTCGGCGGTTTTCATGAAGCGTTTCGCGTCGGGGCGACGTCGTTTTTCGGCGCCGACAACGACGTCGCGGTCGGCGCCGCGATCGTGCTGCACGCAATCTCGGTGATCCCGGTGACGCTCGCCGGATTGCTGTTCATCATTCAGGATGGGCTCAAACTTGGTGGTATCGCGCGAGGAGAAATCGAGTGAAGTGTCCATTCTGCGGTGAGATCGGCGACAAGGTCGTGGACTCGCGCGAGAGCCGCGAAGGCGACGTCATCCGGCGCCGCCGGCAGTGCCTCAACAAGGGATGCGGCAAGCGCTTCACAAGCTACGAGCGTATCGAAGAGATTCCCTACATGGTGGTGAAGAAGGACGGCACGCGCGAGCGGTTCGAGCGCTCGAAGCTCGTCGCCGGCCTGCTGAAGGCGTGCGAGAAGCGGCCGATCAAGCCGTCGGACATCGACGACATCGCCGACCGCGCCGAACAGATTCTCAACGATCGTCCCGAGCGCGAGATTTCCGGGCGCGAGCTCGGCGCGCTGGTGATGTCGGAGCTGAAGAAACTCGACCAGGTCGCGTATGTGCGCTTTGCCTCGGTGTATCGCGACTTCCGCGACGTCGACGACTTCGCGCACGAGGTGCGCGCGCTGAAGGGCGTCCGGGACGCGAAGGATTAGGAACGTGGCCAGCGCCAAACCGATCAGCACGGGGTCGCGACCCGCGGCACGGCCGCCGGCGCCGACGTCTGCGCCGGTCGACGCGGCGCCTCGCGGCCGCCGGCCGTTTCGCGACAACCCGCCGCTGATTCTCGCCGGCATCATCATCCTGCTCGCCGCGCTGGGCGGCATCGTCTGGCTCGCCGATCGCACCTCGACACTCTCGCCGGACTTCCTGACCGAGGTGGTGTTGATCGCGCTGTCGGCGACCAACGTCACGATGCTGCTGGCGCTGGTATTCGTGCTGGCGCGCAACGTGATCAAGTCGCTGATCGAGGGGCGCCGCGGGCTGCCGTTCGGCCGTTTCCGCGCCAAGCTCGTGCTGGCGATGCTCGGCATGACGGTCATCCCGTCGGTGCTGGTGATGATCGTCGGCAGCCGCGTGGTGATGACGTCTGTGGATCGCTGGTTCAACGCGCCGATGGAAGAGATCCTGTCCGGCGCCAACAGCATTGCCGCGGACTTCTACCAGGAGCGGCAACGCGTGATTGCCGACGAAGCGGCGCAAATCGCCAAGGCGCTCGGTGCCGTGGATCTGAGCGCGCCGCCGGTCACCAGCGTCCAGGGCATTGTCACGCCACGCGTGACTGCGCAGCGCGTCGGCATGGTGCAGGTGTATCGCGTGGTGCGGGCGCCGAACCGGCCGCTCGAAGTAGTGTCGGTCATCGACGTGGCATCACCGTCAATGCCGCAAGATTGGGCGCGCGGTTCATCGGCCGGTCTTGCGGCGCGTGCCGCGTCTGGCAATGAAGCGGCGCCGGAATCGATCGAACCGATCGCGACCGGCGGCGATCTGCTGCACGTGGCGACGCCGATCCGCAACGCGTCGGGTCAGATCGCCGGCGTGGTGCTGGCCAGCGAGTATCTGTCGGGGCAGTACGCCGATCGGTTACGCCGGATGTCGAAGGCCTACGAAGACTACATGCAGCTCCGCGTGCTCCGGCAGCCGCTCGCCGGCGTTTACGTTTCGTTCTTCGTCATGGTGACGCTGCTCATTCTCGTCGGCTCGACCTGGATGGGTTTGTATCTCGCCAAGCGCATCACGCGGCCGGTCTTGTTGCTCTCGGAAGCGGCGAAGGAAATTGGCGCCGGCCATTACGATCACCGCATCGAGCACGAAGGCAGCGATGAATTCGGATCGATGGTCGAGGCCTTCAACGCGATGGCGGCCGAAGTCTCGCAGAGCCGCCGCCGGCTCGAGCGCGCCAGTGTTGACCTCGAGCGCAAGCACGAAGAAGGCGAAGGCCGCCGCCGTTACATCGAGGCAATCCTCGAACGGATTGCGACCGGCGTGGTCTCGATCGATCGGGCCGGCCGCATCAGCACCATCAATCCCTCCGCGCTTCGCCTGCTCGAGCTGACCGGAGACGTGCTCGGTCATTCCGCGGTGGACGTATTCGCGCGCACCGACCTGGCGCCCATCAACGACGTGCTCGACCAGGCGGCGCGCGCCAGGACGGATTCCTTCGCGCAGGAGGTTGCGCTGGTCAAGGAGGGGCGTGAACGTCACGTCGTCGCCGCCGCCACGCGCATCGCCGGCACCGACGGCAGCTTCGACGGCACGGTCCTGGTCGTCGACGATGTGACACCGCTGATTCGCGCCCAGAAGGTGGCCGCCTGGCGGGAGGTGGCGCGGCGGCTGGCGCACGAGATCAAGAATCCGCTGACGCCGATTCAACTCTCGGCCGAGCGGCTCCGCCGCAAACTCGGCGACGTCGAGCCGCCGCTGCAGGATCTGGTCCAGGAGTGCACGTCGACGATCATCGGCGAGGTTGAATCGCTGAAAGGCCTCGTGGATGAGTTCTCGCAATTCGCGCGCATGCCGGCTCCCCGCGCGGTGCCCACCGAGCTGCACCCGTTCCTCAACGACACGTTGTCGCTGTATGACGGGCTGTTTGCCGATGTCGAGTTCGAGAAGCACTACGACCCGGCGGTGTCGCAGGTGCGCGTCGACCCCGAACAGATGAAGCGTGTGATGATCAACCTGATCGACAACGCCATCGAGGCGATGGGGCGGCAGGGCTCGATCCTGATCGAAACCACGCGCGATGTTCCGAACAGCCTGGTTCGCATCGATGTCGCCGACACCGGCCCGGGCATTCCACCGGCGGAACGCGACAAGCTGTTCCTTCCGTATTACTCCACCAAGGGCCGCGGCAGCGGCCTGGGTCTCGCCATCGTCCGGCGGATCGTCGCCGAACATGGCGGCAGCATTGACGTGACCGATAACGTGCCGACGGGCACGCGTTTCATCATCGAGTTGCCAGCCTGATGCCGTCCATTCTTGTTGTAGACGACGAACCCGGCGTTCGTTCTTCGATTAGCGGCGTCCTCAAGGACGAAGGCTTCGACGTGGACACTGCCAGCTCGGGCGAGGAGTGCCTCGAGAAAGCCAACGGCGCCGCCTTCGACGTCATCGTCCTCGACATCTGGCTGCCCGGCCTCGACGGGCTGACGACGCTGCAGCGCCTGCGCGAGCGCCAGATCGATTCGCAGGTCGTGATCATTTCCGGCCACGGCAACATCGAATCGGCGGTGCGCGCGATCAAGATGGGCGCGTTCGACTTCATCGAGAAGCCGTTGTCGCTCGAGAAGACGGTGCTGGTGGTACGCAACGCCCTGCGCCAGCGCGACCTCGAGGCCGAGAACCGCGCGTTGCGCGCCAAGGTCGATCGGCAACAGCAGCACACGATGGTGGGGGAGAGCCCGGCGATGAATCACCTGCGCGAGCAGGTGGCGCTGGCCGCACCGACCAACGGCCGCGTGTTAATCCTTGGCGAGAACGGCACCGGCAAGGAACTCGTCGCGCGAACTATTCACGTGACCAGCCGCCGCAAGAATGGCCCGTTCGTCGAAGTGAACTGCGCGGCGATTCCCGAAGAACTGATCGAATCGGAATTGTTCGGTCACGTGCGTGGTGCCTTCACGGGTGCGGTCGCCGACAAACCTGGCCGCTTCGAGCAGGCTAACGGCGGCACGATCTTTCTCGATGAGATCGCCGACATGAGCCTGAAGACGCAAGCCAAGGTGTTGCGCGTGCTGCAAGAGCAGGTGATGGAGCGCGTCGGCGGCACGCAGCGCATCAGGGTCGATGTGCGCGTGCTGGCGGCCACGAATAAGGATTTGCCGGAGGAGATTCGTGCCGGCCGTTTCCGCGAAGACCTGTACTTCCGCTTGAACGTGATTCCGATCTTCGTGCCGTCGTTGCGCGATCGGCAGAACGACATCCCGCTGTTGGCCGAGCACTTCATGGCGGTCCTGGCGGCCGAGTATGGCCGGCGGCCGAAGCGTCTGGCGCCGGAAGCCGCTGCGCGCCTGCAGCAATATTCGTGGCCGGGCAACGTGCGCGAGCTGCGCAACGTGATCGAGCGCGTGATCATCATGGTGGGTGGGGACACCATTACGGCCCAGGATCTCGGCTTCCTGGGTCGCCATGGGGCCGACCTTGTAGCGGCGCCCTCGAGCAGCGGCGGCTCGGTGCGGCCGCTGTCGGAAGCCCGTGACGACTTCGAAAAAGAATACATCCTGCAAACGCTTGCCGCCCAGCAGGGCAACATGTCGCGAACAGCCGAAGTGCTCGGCGTGGAGCGCTCGAATCTCTATAAAAAGCTGCGCGCCTTCGGCATTACCCCTCGCGGTGGGAGCTAAGCTTGTTCTCGAGCACCTGCCCGGCGCTGAAGCCTTCGAGTTGAAGGAAGTACTCAGCCGTCTGCATCAACGCTGCGGAAGGCACGAGTCCGACGATTTCGCTCTCCAGCACGTTCACGCCGTACCGCGCGGCCTCGCGCTTCACCAGATCGAAGACGCGGAAGATCGGCGTCTTCTCGTAATTGGTCAGGTTCATTGACACCTGCACGATGCCGCGATCCTCGAGCGGAATACCCATCGCCTTGACGTAGCGAAGCCCGCCGCTGCTCATGCGAATTGCCGTGGCGATCTTCTTCGCCACATCGAGCCGATCGGTGGCGAGGTTGATGTTGTAAGCGATCAGCGGCATCCGCGCGCCGATCACCGAGGCGCCGCCGGTTTCATGCGGCGTGCCGGGCCCAAAATCCGGTGCCCATTCAGGCGCCGCCATCTTCGCAGCCAGTCCCTCGAACTCGCCGCGGCGGATATCCTCGAGGTTCTTGCGCGCCGGCGTAGACGCGGCATCTTCGTAGAGGTAGACGGGAAGTCGGAAGCGTAACGATACGTCTGCGGCAATCGTTTTCGCCAGCGCGACGCAATCCGCCATCGTCACCCCTTCGATGGGAATGAAGGGCACAACGTCGACGGCACCAAGCCGAGGGTGTTCCCCCTGGTGCGCCCGCAAATCGATCGCCGCGAGCGCGCCTTCGAACAACCGCGGTATGCCCACCTTCATTGCCTCCGCATCGCCGGCGAGCGTAAACACCGAACGGTTATGCGAGGCGTCCGACTGAACGTCGAGGACACGCAATCCAGGTGTCGCTTTCAAGGACGCCGTGATGGTGTTGATGACGTCGGTCCGACGACCCTCGCTGATATTGGGCACGCATTCGATGATGGCCATTGCACTTCAGCTTATTGCAGCCTCGCGCCTGGCGCACCCTGTGCACCTTGTGCACCCTCACACCTTGTGCACCCGGCGCGCTCCGCGCAGCCTCTAAGTGCTATAATCACCACCACTTCCATGGCCGACCCGCAACCGTCCGGCCCGCGCCGCGAGGCGTCCGCGGCCGCAGAAGACGACGCGAGGATCGAGCATTTGCTCGTGACCGGCCTCGATCACTACTTCGCCGGCGAATTCGAACAAGCCATCAACCTCTGGACGCGCGTGCTGTTTCTCGATCGCAACCACGATCGGGCGCGCGCCTACATCGACCGTGCGCGCAGCGCCCAGGCCGAGCGTCAGCGCATATCTGAAGCGCTGGTTCACCAGGGTCTCGAGGCGTTCGACAAGGGCGAGGTAGTGCGGGCGCGAGAACTGTTGAGCGACGCGCTCGACCAGGGTGCCTCGCACGACGTGGCGCTTGGTGTACTGGGCCGCATCGATCGGCTTGAAGTTGGCCAGCGTGCGACACGCGTGGCGCCGGCCGCGCGCCGGCAGTCGCAGCATGTGCCCTCCGAGCACGTCCAGCGGGATGCGCAACGCCGCACCGCGCTCGCGCGCTGGTGGGCGACCGCAGCGGCCATCGTCGCGGTGACGGCCATCTCGTTCGTCATCGTCACACCGAACGGCTTGTCGGACTGGTTCCCGGTGCAGGCCACCACCGGAACGGCGATCCAGATTTCCCCGGCGCCCGCGCCGCTGCCGATTCCGCCGCCGACAGAAACTTACCTTACGCAGGCGCGCACCATGTTCGCCAGCGGCAAGCTCCGCGATGCGCTGCGCGCCCTCGATCGCGTTCCCGTTGGTGATACGCTGCGCGTCGAGGCCGAGCGCCTGCGCGGCGACATCCAGCGCGAGCTGCTGGCCGTGGCCACGGCAGAGGCCACGGCTTCATCATCCGCTCCACCGCGACTCTCGCCACCAAGAGAATGAAGTGTCCTAAATGCGGTTACCTCGGCTTTGAAACAACCGATCGTTGCCGCAACTGCCAGTACGACTTCTCCCTCTCCCCGTTCTCGGCGGAACCGGACCTCTCGTTGCAGACGCGCGACGGCGGCATCGAGGACGGTGACGATTTCGAATTGCCAGCCCTCAAACGGCAGACCGATTCACTGAACGCGAACACGCTCGATCTTGATCGGCTGTTCGGCGACGACGAAGAATCCAGCAATTCCGGAGGTTCCAAGGGTTCCACAGGTTCCAATGGTTTGGTTCAGGTGGTTGACGAACAACCCCTCGAACGTGTGGAACCTTTGCAACCCCTGGAACCTCAACCCTTGGAACCTTTGGAACGTTTGGAACCTCTGGAACCTGGGGATTCGTTACCGTTTGATGACGCGCCGATCGTACCGCCGCCAGCGGCGCGGCCGCCATTGGCGGTGCGCCGGGCGACCCCGGATGTGCCGCGCAATCGGCCCCGCACGACGCGTCCCATCAAGCCCGAATCGTTACGTCTCGAGCCCGATGGGGAGGCCACCGAGCCACGGATTGGCAACGTCGCCACCGAGGAAACGATCGCGTCGCTGATGGAGACGCCGTCGCTCGGCTTGCGCGTCGGCGCCGGTGCCATCGACGCGGTGCTGTTAATCGCGCTCGATGCCGCGATCCTGTATTTGACCCTCCGCGTCACCGGACTCAGCAACTCGATCGAAGACATTCGCGTGCTGCCGCCGATTCCGTTCGTCGGGTTCCTCGCCTTGCTGGCGTTCAGCTACGTGGCGGCTTTCACCGTGGCCGGAGGGCAGACCGTCGGCAAGATGTTGATGAGTCTGCGAGTGATCGCCGCCGACGGCCGTCCGCTCGATGCCGCCGGCGGAGTGCTGCGTGCCGCCGGCTGCATGCTGGTGCCGATCACGCTGGGGTTGTCATACGTTCCCGCGCTCGTCACGAGCGATCATCGCGCGCTGCACGATCGGCTGGCTGGCACGCGCGTCGTGCGCGACTGATGGGCCACGTCGCGGTTTTCATAGCCACATTTGGCTACGTCGGCTACTTTCCAATCGCGCCGGGCACCGCCGGGTCGCTGGCGGCGCTGCTGCTCTATGCCCCGGTGCGTTGGATGGGCACGCCCGGAGTCGAGCTCATCACGATCGTTGCGGTGTTCGCGATTGGCATGTGGGCGGCCACTGGCACCGAACGCGCGCTGAACCGCAAAGATCCGGGACCGGTCGTGATCGACGAGGTGCTGGGCATGTTGATCACCCTGGCGTTCATGCCGCTGTCGTGGTGGGGTATCGCGGTCGGCTTCCTGTTGTTCCGCATCTTCGATGTGATCAAGCCGTTTCCCGCCGGGCGTCTTGAACATCTTCCCGGTGGTCTCGGTATCATGGCCGATGACGCCATGGCCGGCGTGTACGGCCAGATCGTCATGCGCATCGCGGTGGCGATGTGGCCGGCATGGTTGACGATGTGAACGAACTGCAACACCTGGACGCAGCCATCATTGCGGTCGGCAGCGAGCTGCTGACGCCCGAGAAGACCGACACCAATTCCCTGTACATCACGCAAGTTCTCAATGAACTGGGGATTGCGGTTGCGTTCAAATCGATCGTCGGCGACAACCGGCAGGAACTGCAGGCGCACGTTGCGCATGCGCTGTCTCGTCATCGCGTGCTGATCTTGACGGGCGGGCTCGGCCCGACCGATGACGACCTGACGCGTGAAGCGGTGGCTGCCCATCTCCGCGTGCCGCTGGATGAAGATCCGGCGATTGTCGAAGGCATTGAGAGCCGTTTTGCCGCGCGCGGCTGGAAGATGCCGGCCGTCAACCGGCGCCAGGCGCAGGTGCCGCGAGGGGCAACCGTGCTGGCGAATCCTCACGGCACGGCGCCAGGCTTATGGATTGAACACGGCGATGCCGTCATCGCGCTCGTGCCGGGGCCGCCTCGCGAGATGCGTCCGATGATCGACGGCGAGGTGCGAACGCGCCTGCTGTCGCGCGCCGGCAACGTGCGGTTGCACAAACGCACCCTGCGTGTGTCGGGAAAAGGTGAGTCGGCCGTCGAAGAGATCGTGCAGCCGATCTATTCGGCGTGGACCGGAGAGCAGCCACCGATTGAGACGACGATCCTCGCCAGCCTCGGCCAGGTGGAATTGCACTTAACCCTGCAGTCGCCCGATGCCGCAGCCGCGGCGGCGCGGTTGGATCGCGCGGTTACCGACCTCGCCGCGGTGCTGGGCAGCGATCTGGTCAGCACCGACGGTGATTCGCTGGAAGCGGTCGTCGGCCGGCTGTTGCAAGCGCGAGGCTGGTGGGTCGCCTTCGCCGAGTCGTGCACTGGCGGGTTGGCGACGTCGCGATTGACCGATGTCCCCGGCAGTTCGGGATACGTTGAGCGCAGCATCGTGGCGTACAGCAATCGCGCCAAGATCGAGTTGCTCGATGTGCCCGAGGAGCTCATCGCGCAATATGGCGCCGTCAGTGAACCGGTCGCACAGGCGATGGCCGCAGGCATTCGCAAGCGCGCCGGCGTCGATGTGGGTGTGGGCATCACCGGCATCGCCGGCCCTGGTGGCGGGACCGAACAGAAACCTGTGGGCACGGTCTGCATTGCGGTGGCCGGGGCCGAGCGGCCGGCGGTCGTGCGCACTTTCAGGTTTCCCGGCGGACGCGACGTCGTGAAAGGAATGTCGGCGAACTGGGGCATCGACATGCTGCGCCGCTTCCTGTTGGCTGCGCCGTAGCTCGCCTGCAATGCGTCCGAGCGCACGGGCAAGGGTTTTCGTCGCCGTCGACATTGGCGATGCCGTTCGCCGTGAAGCGGCACGCGTGATCAGCGCGCTGCAGATCAAACTTGAAGCGGCTAAGACGCCGCCCAAGGTCACGTGGGTGAAACCCCCGGCGATGCACGTCACGATCAGATTTCTCGGCGAAGTCGAGCTTGATGAAGTCGAGCGCATCAAGCCGCTGCTGGCGCCGCCGATCGCGATCGCGCCGTTCGACGTGCACTGGCGTGGCATCGGCACGTTTCCCAACAACCGGCATCCGCGCGCGCTGTGGCTGGGCGTCATCAATGGCGCCGCGCAACTGGCGGCGCTTGAAGCCGAGATCTCGAAGCGGCTCACTGGCGCAGCGGTGGAGCTCGACGAGCGCGTCTTGCTGCCGCACCTCACGCTTGGCCGCGTCAAGATGGCCGGCTCGGGGATCGACTGGCCGAAGATTCTGCAGTCGGGAGAAATCAAGAACGCCAGCTCACACGTCGATCGCGTCACGCTCTACCGGAGCGAGCTGTCGCGGCCGCTCGACCGCCTCAGGGGCGGCCTGAGCGGAGTCGAGGGCCAGTACGGGCCGCACTATACTGAATTGGTCAGCGCGCCGCTGCTCGCACCCTGATGGACCTGCTTCCCGCAATCGTGATCGGTTACGTCGTTGGCTCGCTGCCGATCGGCTACGTAATGCTGCAGCGCGCGCGCGGCGTCGATTTGCGGCGCGTCGGCAGCGGCAACGTTGGCGCTACCAATGTGTATCGAACCAGCGGCCCAGGCATGGCGATTGCGGTAATGCTTGCAGACGCCTTCAAAGGCGCCGGCGCGGTGTGGTTGTTTGGTGGCGGCGCTCACGCCGCGACGGCTGGTGCGGCGGCGGTGATCGGGCACATCTATCCAGTGTGGCTGCGATTTAAAGGCGGCAAAGGCGTGGCCACCGCCGGCGGCGCGTTCAGCGTGTTGTCGCCCATCGCCACCCTTATCGCCGCTGCGGCGTTTGCGATTGTGGTGTTCCGATCGCGATTCGTGTCGCTCGGATCGATCGTGGCGACGCTGACGTTACCGGTCGTGGAATGGCTGACGCCGGGCGCGCTGGCGGTTGATGTCGCCGCGACGATCGTGGCGGCACTGATCCTGTTCCGGCATCGCGGCAACATGCTGCGATTGTGGTCGCGCAGCGAACGGGCGCTCGGCGCATGAGCCACACGATCGCCGTTCTCGGATCGGGCAGTTGGGGCACTGCACTCGCCGTGCACCTGGCGCGCACCGGACACGACGTGCGGTTGTGGGCGCGCGATCGCACGCTGGCCGCGGCGATGGCGAACGATCGGCAGAATCCTGCGTATCTGCCTGGAATCGTTTTGCCGCCGGCGCTCAAGCCGACCGCAGAGATGTCGCAGGCGATGGATCACGCCGCCTTCGTGGTGATCGCAGTACCATCACACGGCCTGCGCGATGTTTCCCGCCAGGCCTCGTTGTATGTGCCGAGAGCAGCCACTGTCGTCAGCGCGGTCAAGGGCCTCGAAGAAGGTTCGTTGCTGCGCATGTCGGAAGTGCTGCGCGCCGAGCTGCCGGAGGCCGGCGAAATCGTGGTGCTCTCGGGTCCGAGCTTTGCGCTCGAGCTCGCCCGCGAACTCCCGACGGCGGTGGTGGCCGCCGGGCAGTCTGCTGCGGTAGTCGAAGCCGTAATGGCGCACTTTCGATCGCCGGCGCTGCGTTTGTATGGGAGCGCCGACATCGTCGGTGTCGAGCTTGGCGGTGCGCTGAAGAACATTATTGCCATCGCCGCCGGTGTGGTCGAAGGTCTCGGCCTTGGCCACAACGCGCTGGCCGCGTTGATGACGCGCGGTCTGGCGGAGTTGTCGCGGCTGGCGGTAGCCGCCGGTGGCCAGCGCGAAACTCTCGCCGGTCTCGCCGGCCTGGGAGACCTGGTGCTGACCTGCACTGGTGACCTGAGCCGCAATCGCAAGGTCGGGATCGAGCTTGCGCATGGCCACTCGCTACAGGCCATCCTGTCGAGCACGCGGATGGTGGCCGAGGGCGTCCGCACCACCGAAGCGGCGCTGGCCCTGAGCGCGCGCCATCACATCGAAATGCCAATCGCGCGCGAGATGTCGGATGTCCTCGCGGGCCGCACCGATCCACAAACCGCGATCCGCAATCTCATGGGTCGCAAACAGAAGTTGGAACACGCGTAGCACCATGGGTTTTTTCGACAAGCTGAAACAGGGGCTGCAGAAGACGTCGCAGCAGCTCAAGGATCGTCTCGATCGTCTCGACGAGATGGTCGGCCTCGTGCCGGCGACCGCCGATCCGCGCACGCGAGAAATCGACGTTGAAACCGCCGAGGCGCTCGAAGAATTGTTGTTGACGGCGGACGTCGGCGTCGCCGCCAGCAGCGAGATCGTCGCGGCGGTGCGCCGACGGCAGCGGCGGGGTGAGAGCCTCCGGCAGCTCGTGAAGGAGGAAATGCTGACGATCCTGGAACGGTCGGCCGCCGCGATCACACCATCAATGGGCCGGCCCCACGTGGTGTTGATCGTCGGCGTAAACGGCGTCGGCAAGACCACGACCATCGGCAAACTGGCGAACCAGATGCGCCTGGCAGGCAAGTTGCCGCTCATTTGCGCCGCCGACACCTTCCGCGCCGCCGCCGTCGATCAACTGCAGATCTGGGCCGATCGCGCCGGCGTCGACATCGTGCGGGCGAAAGAAGGTTCCGATCCGGCAGCGGTGGTGTTCGACGCTATGACGGTGGCAAAATCCCGACAGCGCGATGTGGTGCTGGTAGATACGGCCGGCCGCCTGCACACACGCACCAACCTGATGAACGAGCTCGACAAGATCCGCCGTATCGCCAGCCGCGAAGTGCCCGGTGCGCCGCACGAAGTGTTGCTGGTTCTCGATGCCACCGTCGGTCAAAACGGCCTGGCCCAAGCACGCGAGTTCACCAACGTCGCCGGCGTCACCGGCATCGTCTTGACGAAGCTTGATGGCACGGCGAAGGGCGGCATCGCGGTGGCGATTGCGCACGAACTCAAGGTGCCGATCCGCTACGTCGGCGTCGGCGAAGCGGTAGACGATCTGCTGCCGTTCTCACCGCAGGAATACGTCGACGCGATCTTCCAAGAGAAATGGTGACCGACGCCGATCACATGCGGCGGGCGTTGTTTCACGCCGCGCGCAGTGAGGGTGTGACGACGCCGAATCCAATGGTCGGCGCGGTCGTGGTCAGGCCGGACGGCGTCGTCGCCGGCTACGGTCGTCATCCCCGAGCCGGACAACCGCACGCGGAAGTCTTTGCGCTGGACGACGCAGGCGAGCAGGCGCGCGGCGCCACGCTGTTCGTGACGCTCGAGCCATGTTGCCATATAGGCCGCACCGGCCCGTGCACCAAGCGGATTATCGCCGCCGGCATCGCGCGCGTGGTTGCCGCGATGCGCGATCCCAACCCGCTCGTCAGCGGCAAAGGCTTCGACGAGCTGCGCGCTGCGGGCATCGATGTCGAAGTGGGACTGCTGGAAGGCGATGCCGCACGGCTGAATCGGGCCTTCACGATCGTCCAGACCCAGGGACGGCCAATGGTGGTGGCGAAGGTTGCGACCAGTAAGGATGCCAGGATCGCGTCGGCGCCCGGGCGCCGCACGGCGCTCACCTCAGGAAAGGCGAACCGTCGCACGCAACGCTTACGCGCCGCGGTTGATGCGATCGGTGTCGGCTCCGAGACGGTGCTCACCGACGACCCGCTCCTGACCGTCCGCGACTTATACAGATTGCGTCCTTTTACGCGCGTTGTCTTCGATCGGCGCTTGCGGGTGTCGCCGCAAGCGCGACTATTTTCAACGCTCGATGCCGGCCCGGTCATAATAATGACAACGGCTGCCGCTGCCGGCAGCCAACCCGCAAAAGTCGACGAGCTGCGCCGCGCCGGGGCAACGGTAGTGGAGGCATCAGGCTACTTACCGGACGATCTACGGGCGCTCGTGCGGTTTGATATTTGCACGTTGCTCCTCGAGGGTGGAGCAGCGCTGCACGCGGCGGCGTGGCGGGCGCAGTTGATCGATCGCGTGCACGTGATCGTCACGCCGAAAATGCTGGGCGAGGGCGGCGTGCCGTCATTTGAAGGAATCGTGATCCCGATGTCGGAGCTGGCGCCCATCAAGGTGGAACAGCTCGGACCCGATCAGTGGATGGAGGCGGATGTTCACGGGCATCGTTGAGGCGGTCGGCACCCTGTCGGAAGTCAAGGGCACTGGCAGCGGCTTTCGCGTCCGCATCGAGACGCCGCTCTCGGCGCAGATTCAGGTTGGCGACAGTCTCGCCGTGAATGGTGTGTGCCTCACGGTGATCCTGATCGACGGTGCGCACGTGCTCGCAGATATCGGACCGGAGACGTCGCGCGTGACCACGCTCGGCACGCTCCGGCGCGGACAGCAAGTGAACCTGGAACGGCCGTTACGGGCCGACGGCAGCTTCGGCGGCCACTTCGTGCTCGGGCACGTCGATGGCGTTGGCATGGTCGACGAGGTTCGGGCGGAAGGTGAGTCGCACTGGTTGACGGTCGGCTTCCCGGCGGCCCTCGCGCCGCTGTTCATCCGCAAGGGATCGATCACGGTTGATGGCGTGAGCCTGACGGTGGCGGGGCTGGGGGAACGGCAGTTTGACGTGATGATCATCCCGTTCACCTGGTCGTCGACCACGTTGAAGTTGCTGCGCAAGGGGGACAAGGTCAATCTCGAGTGCGACATGATCGGCAAATACGTCGCGCGCGCGATTGAGCTCAGGCGAGATTCATGAAAAAGAAGGCACCGATCAAGATCGCCAAGGGCGCGCAAAGCAGCGGCCCGTTCGCAGCCATCGAAGTAGCCGTCGCCGCCATTCACCGCGGCGAGATGGTGATTGTCGTCGACGACGAGGATCGCGAGAACGAAGGCGACCTGACGATGGCCGCCGAGAAGGTGACGCCGGAAGCGATCAACTTCATGGCGAAGTACGGCCGTGGCCTGATCTGCCTGCCGATGACCGGCGAGCGTCTCGACAAGCTCGAGATCCCGTTGATGGTCACCCAGAACTCGACACGATTTGAAACCGCGTTCTGCGTGCCGATCGAGGCCAAGCGTGGTACCAGCACCGGCATCTCCGCCGCCGATCGGGCCGCCACCGTCCGCGCGGCAATTAATCCCAAGACCAAACCATCCGATCTCGCGCGGCCGGGCCACATGTTCCCGCTTCGCGCCCGTGAAGGCGGGGTACTGGTACGTGCGGGGCAGACCGAGGCCGCCGTCGACCTCGCGCGCATCGCCGGGCTGATGCCGGCCGGCGTCATCTGCGAGATCATGAACGACGACGGCACGATGGCGCGTGTGCCGGCGCTCACCAAGTTCGCACGCAAGCACCAGCTGTTGATGATCACGATTGCCGATCTGATCCGCTATCGAATGCGCACCGAGGGCCTGGTGACGAAGGTAGCCGAGGCCGATCTGCCCACCGCTCACGGCATGTTCCGTATCCACGGCTACGAGAGCCTGATCGACAGCGAGACTCACCTCGCGTTGGTGTGCGGCGACATCGGCAGTGGTGAAGACGTGCTCGTGCGCGTGCATTCGAAGTGCCTGACCGGAGACGTCTTCCACTCGGCGCGTTGCGACTGCGGCGCGCAGCTCGAAGCGGCGCTGCAGCAAATCGCGCGCGCCGGACGCGGCGTGCTGTTGTATCTCAACCAGGAGGGCCGCGGCATCGGCCTCGCCAACAAACTCCGCGCTTACGCGTTGCAGGACCAAGGCTTCGACACCGTCGAAGCCAACGAACGTCTTGGCTTCAAACCGGATCAGCGCGACTACGGGATCGGGGCGCAGATTCTCCGGCATCTTGGCGTTCGTTCGATGCGGCTGCTGACGAACAACCCTCGCAAGTTCGTCGGGTTGCAGGGCTACGGGCTGTCGGTGTCAGAGACCCTGCCGCTCGAGATTCCGGCCTCGGCAACCACCCGTAAATACCTGAAAGTAAAGAAGGAAAAGCTGGGGCATCGCCTGAAGTCGGTCTGAACCTGCACCGGTCGCGCCCGCGTTCCCCTTTGACCGATCTCCTGAAGTTACAGTAGGATAAGGGTTTGCACGGTGGAGCTTTGTGGCCACCGTGGAACGACCTCAATGTTCGACGCGCTCAGCAATCGGCTCCAGGACGTCTTTCAGTCACTCAAGGGAGAAACACGTCTAACCGAGTCGACCGTCGAGCGGGTGCTTGGCGAGATTCGCCTCGCGCTGCTCGAAGCCGACGTCAACTTCAAGGTCGTCAAGGCATTCGTCGATCGCGTGCGCGATCGGGCGATGGACAAAGAGGTCCAAAAGGGCCTCAACCCGTCGCAGCAGGTCATCAAGATCGTCCGTGATGAGCTGCTCGCGCTCTTCGGCGATGCCAAAGGCGGACTGCAGGAAACACCGCAGCGGCCGCGCGTGATCTTGATGCTCGGCCTGCAGGGCTCGGGCAAGACCACGACCACGGGCAAGCTGGCGAAGTGGCTGCAGAAGCAGGGCCGCCACCCGATTGTGGTGTCCACGGACGTGCGGCGTCCGGCGGCGATCCAGCAGCTGGCGATTGTGGCCGAGCAGGCCGGCGTGCGGGTGCACGATCCGGCTGGTGAAATGGATCCGGTGGTGCGCGCCAAGGGGGCGCTCGCCGAAGCCCGCGCCGTCGGCAACGACGTAGTCATCGTCGACACCGCGGGGCGGCTCCATATCGACGACGAGCTGATGAAAGAGCTCGTTGCGATCAAGGAAGTATCGCAGCCGGTCGACCTGCTTTACGTCGCCGACGCGATGACCGGCCAGGACGCGATCAAGAGCGCGGGCGAGTTCAACGCGCAGGTCGGCGTCACCGGCGTCGTCCTGACCAAGATCGACGGCGACGCGCGCGGCGGCGCGGCGCTCTCGGTGGTGTCGGTCGTGGGCGTGCCGATTGCGTTCGTCGGCAGCGGCGAAAAGCTCGACGACCTCGAGCCGTTCCACGCCGACCGGTTCGTGTCGCGCATGCTCGGCATGGGCGACGTGCTGACGCTGATCGAGAAGGCCGAAGAGGTCATCGATCAGGGCGACGCGGAAAAGCTCGAAGCGAAGATCCGCAAGGGCGGGTTCACGCTCGAGGACTTCCGGGATCAGCTGCGGATGCTCAAGCGCATGGGCCCGCTCGACAAGATCCTGGGCATGCTGCCGGGGATGGGCGGCATGAAGGAGCTGGCCGGCCAGAAGCCGGATGAGAAGCAGCTGGCGCGCATCGAGGCGATCATCAATTCGATGACGCCCGAGGAACGCAAGTATGCGGACATCCTCGACGGCAGCCGGCGCAAGCGCGTCGCGAAGGGCAGCGGCACCACGGTGGAAGACGTCAACCGGCTGCTGAAGCAGTTCGTCGAGATGCAGCGGATGCTGAAGATGGTGGGCCAGATGACAGGCGAGCCCGTCGCCGAGGCGCCGAAGAAGAAGAAAAAGAAGGGCGCGTTCGCCTCCTTCAAGTAGTGCAGTAGCAGTAACGGCGCACCGCTGCGCCGTCGGTAACGCAAGTGAAGCGCGGCCTCGGAGCGCCGCAAGAAGAGAGTCTGCATGTTAGCCATTCGTATGCGACGGACCGGTTCCAAGAAGCGTCCGTTCTTCCGCGTCGTCGTTTCAGAAGCCCGCTCGAAGAAGGAAGGCGAGTTCATCGAAGTCCTCGGCTTCTACAATCCGCGCACCAAGCCGGCGACGGTCGAAATCAACAAGGAACGCATCAGTCACTGGATCAAGAACGGCG
>DASVFC010000678.1:0-5170 GCA_036380235.1 Vicinamibacterales bacterium | reverse complement strand
GCCGCCGGCCAGCAAACCGTTCAACCGGGCAGGAGAATACCCCCTCAGACCGCCCTTCTGCTGGGGCACTTGCTTTAGAAAACCCCTCTCCGCGGCTCCGTCCCTCCGTGTGTTTTCACTTCAAGGCTTCCGCGCACATTGTGACGAAGTTTGTGACCGGTCGGCCACCAACGGCGGGTGCCGTGCGTCAGAATTCCCACCATGATTAGAGTTGTCGCCGCGCTACTGATTTCGGTGCTCGCGCAGTCGTCGCCGCTACCCGGAACACCGTTTCAACCGTGGCGGGAAGGCTATCGCACCATCAACGCGGTCGAGTTCTCGCCTGATGGCCAGTCGATGTTCATCGCACTCGAAACCGCGCGAGTCGCGAAAATCGAGGGCCGCGAACCTGCCGCGAGCGCGCCGGAGATAGCGCTGTACGAAAGCCGCCGCGAAGGCGATGGCTGGTCGCGGCCGCGACTGCTTCCCTTCGCCGGCGCCTACAAGGATTACGAAGCCTCGCTGTCGCCCGACGGTCGATGGATGGTGTTCAACTCGTGGCGGCCGGCGCCAGACGGCCGGACATCGCAGAAAAATAACCTCTGGCTCGCGCGGCGGACGGCAACGGGTTGGGCGGAACCCGTTTACCTTTCAGCAATCAACAGGCACGAATCGGAAGAGTCGTATGCGGCGATCGCGCCAGACGGCGTGATGCTGTTTCTCGGCGAAGGCGCCACTGATGCGTTTGGTGTTGATTACAACTTGTACCAGACGCGAATCACCGGCGACGCGGCGTCGCCACCTTCACCGTTCCCACCCGCATCGACGGCCGCCGGCGAAGGCGATCCGTGGTTTGCGCGAGATGGCAGTTACGTCATCTTCACTCGCTGGGATCGAGCCAAGTCGTGGGAAACCGATGCCGAACTGTTCATCACGTTCAAGAGCGGCGATCGATGGACGACGCCGATCGCGTTGAGCGAATTGAACGATCCCACCGGCCCTGATTACGCGGTATCCATCGCCGGCTCGCCAGAGCGCATCTACTGGAAGCGCCGGGGCGGCACCTTCAGCACGGAATGGTCGCCAATCCTGAAGGCAGTGCAAGCTCGCGCCCGCGACTGAGGTCAGGCCCCCAGGCTCATTTCAGCAGGCGCTCGACGGCCGACATGGCGGGGTCGCGGCCGGCTCGATACACGTCGATCGTCCAGGGCGCAGCCGTGTCTGGCTCGAGGCTGCGCACGCTGATCGGATGACGGACAACGTTACCGTGACAATCCTTGTAGGGTTTGCAGCCCGTCGCGTAGTCATGACGCTCGGTGGCGCGACTGATTACGATGCCGCTCCGTTCGAGCGTCAGCGGCCGGCCTTCCGACCAGAAGACGAGCCGGTCGCCGACCTCCTCGCCGATGATCGTGACGCGGTCGGGCACGGCTTGCTTCAAATAACCGATGCTCGAAATGGCCGCCGAGAACGTCCACGGGCTCGTCAGCACAAAGATGCGGCCCGGCACGAGCGCCGGCAACGACTGCATGAACGCTCGTGTCGTCGTCAAATCGCCGCCGCCATTCATGCGCATGTCCAAGACGAGATGCTGCGGCTTACGGGCCCGCAATTCTCGTTGAAGCTGCGATTGGAACTCGCCGATGTCGTGGCCGGGCGTCGAGCGGTTCTGCCGCAACTCCACCACCATCGCTCTCAGGTCGGAGTCATGTCGCCACCGAAACCTGACCGCGGCGTCCTGCAGTGACCACGGCGCCGTTGCGGGAGCCAACAACCCGCGCCAACCCGCACCTTCTTCGCTCCCGGGATCCGGGTAAAGCATTCGCGCCACCGACAATGCGGGAGCCGAAGGGTCAGGCGGCTCGGCGATCAGCCGCCGCTCCACGCGTTTGCCGTTCAGCTCGAAGACATACGTCGCTTCCTCGGCCTTGCGCGCCGCACCCGCCGCCTGCAGCAACTGGGGACTTTCGAAGAATAACGGCGCCGACCGATCGCGGAAAGACGCGCTACCACCGGTGAGACTGTGGGCTAACTCGCGCAGCTTCGCAACGGGCTGCGCGTCTACCGACAGCAGGCGCGCGCCCAACAAATCGGCATGAGCATCACGGGCTCGCAAAACGTAGAAGTCGCCGATGAATGGGACCAACCTGATTGGCACGCGGTTATGGCGCCGCGATCGGCCGACGGCCACAACGTTACTGTGACCGTTGTCAGCGAGTGCGACGATGCGCGCGATTTCGAGCTCGAACTGTGCCGGAGTAATTGTGGCCAGCCCGGCTTCCAACGCCGCCAGCCGGCGTTCGGCCGCGGCGCGGTCGGCGCTGGCGTAAGACTTCTCCACCGCCATGAATTCGCGCCGGAATTGTGCGAGGTCGGCGGCAAACGGATTGCCTGGCTGCGCCCACACCGCGACGGAGACGAGGCTGACGGCAGTTACCGATAGCCAGCCGGCTCGGACGTGCATGGACACACAGACGAGTTTCGACCTCGAAGCGTTTATCGCGCCGGCGTCATTCCTGGCTTTCGTATTGATCCTTCAGTTTCGCCACCACCGTCGGGTCCGCGAGCGTGGTGGTATCGCCGAGTGCCTTGCCTTCGGCAATGTCACGCAACAAACGCCGCATGATTTTTCCCGATCGCGTCTTTGGAAGATCGGCGGCGAAAATGATGTCGTCGGGCCTGGCGATGGCGCCGATCTTCTGCGCCACATGCTTCTTCAGATCATCGGCGAGGCTGACTGATGCCGAAACGCCATGCTTCACGGTGACGAACGCCGCGAGCGCCTGACCCTTGATCTCGTGCGGCCGGCCGACGACGGCAGCCTCCGCGACCTTTGGGTGATCGACAAGTGCGCTTTCGACTTCCATCGTGCCGATGCGATGACCTGCCACGTTCAACACATCGTCGACACGCCCGAGCAACCAGTAATAGCCCTCGTCGTCTTTTTTTGCGCCGTCGCCGGTGAAGTAGATGTCGCGGCCCCAACGGCTCCAGTATTGCGTCACGTAGCGATCGTGATCGCCATAGATGCTGCGGAGCATCGACGGCCACGGCCTGGTGATCGCCAGCAGGCCGCCGCCGACGGGCACCGGTTCACCCTTGTCGTTGAGGATCTCCGCCTTGATGCCCGGGAACGCATGCGTCGCGGAGCCCGGCTTGGTGCGCGTGATTCCCGGCAACGGTGTGATCATGATGCCGCCGGTTTCGGTTTGCCACCAGGTATCGACGATTGGGCACCGGCTGTTGCCGATGTGGAGGTGATACCAGACCCAGGCTTCGGGATTGATCGGCTCTCCGACCGATCCCATCAGCCGCAGCGAACGCATGTCGTGCTTCGCCGGCCATTCCGTGCCCCACTTCATGAACGCGCGAATCGCTGTCGGTGCAGTATAGAAAATCGTCACGCCGTAGCGCTCGACGATCTCCCACAACCGATCTTTCTCCGGCCAGTCCGGCGCGCCCTCGTACATCACCACGGTGGCGCCGTTGGCCAGCGGCCCGTATACGACGTAGCTGTGACCGGTCACCCAGCCGATATCGGCCGTGCACCAATACACATCCTCGTCCTTGAGATCGAATACCCACTTGGTAGTCGCATATACGCCAGTGAGATAACCGCCGGTCGTATGGACGATGCCCTTGGGTTTCCCGGTTGTGCCAGAGGTGTAGAGGATGTAGAGCATGTCCTCCGCATCCATTGCCTCCGGCGCGCACTCGTACGGGGCGTCCTGCATCAACCGGTGGTACCAGTGATCGCGCCCTTCCTTGACATGGATTGGCATGGGCGAACCGTGCAGCCGCTGGACGATGATCACGTGTTCGATCGACGGCGTGTCTTTTAACGCCTCGTCCGCCATCTGCTTCAGCGGCACGATCTGGCCTCGCCGCCAGCCGCCGTCTGCGGTGACCAGCACCTTGCACTTCGAATCGTTGATGCGATCGCGCAGGGACTCGGCGCTGAAGCCGCCGAACACGACGGAATGGACGGCGCCGATGCGGGCGCACGCCAGCATCGCGATTGCCAGCTCGGGAACGAGCGGCAGATAGAGCGCCACGCGATCACCTTTGCTCACGCCGAGCGACTTCAGGACGTTGGCAAACTGGCAGACCTGGCGAAAGAGGTCGAAGTACGTCAGCGTGCGCCTGTCGCCGGGCTCGCCCTCCCAGATGAAGGCGGCCTTATTACGGCGCCAGCCGCGAACGTGTCGGTCGAGGCAGTTGGCCGCGACGTTCAGCTTGCCGTCCGCAAACCATTTCGCGTCGGGCGGATTCCATTCGAGCACTTTCGAAAATGGCTTGATCCACTCGAGCTCGCGCGCCAAGCCGGCCCAGAATGCCTCGGGATCATTCGCCGCCTTCTCGTAAATTCCCGGATCGTCGATCGAGGCCCTAGACGCAAAGTCGGCGGCGGGAGCGAAACTGCGGTCCTCTTTTAGGAGCGCTTCGATTTCAGGCGACACCGGCTCGGACATGCACCGAAGTATAACGGCGGTTCGACGCGTGGTTCGCGACTAGAACGTGGTCGGCGGAATCGGCGGGGGCATGACCGGCGGCTGGCTCTTTCTGAACATCAGTGCGCCGAACAAACCGCCGATCATCCCGAACAGGCTGCTGACGACCAGCATCACGAAGAAGAAGAAGATGAGGCCGATGCCGATGGCGGGCGCCGTCGACATGTTCTCAAGAATGCCGCGCAGTTCCGGCGCCATGTCGGCGGCATCGCGCATCATGCGATTGGCCATCTCCGACTGGAACGGCGCCATTGCGGCATTGATCGGCACCGACGCGATCAGCCACACGAACGCGCCGATGACGCCGGCCAGCAGGCCAACCATGGCGCCGTCGCCGGCATTAATCGGTTCAGGATGCCCCTGCTGCATCAGGTATGCCGACAGCGCCCCACCGAACAGGATCCACGCACAGCAGCAATTGGCGAGATTGATGACCGGCAGCGCCGAGAGCACGCCGATGGTCACGCCGCCGAGCAGCGCGGGCTGAAGTTTGGCAGGGGCCATAGAGGAGGTGAGGGTTTGAGGGGTTAAGGGTTTGAGGGGTTAAGGGGCTTGGGCGCCTGAGTTTAATCGTAATACTCGCGGCCCAGGTGGGTAATCATCTCCTCGCCCATCATGTAGCGCAACGTGTTCTTCAGCTTCATCAACTGGATGAACAAATCGTGCTCGGGATACAGATC
>DASVFC010000677.1:0-2469 GCA_036380235.1 Vicinamibacterales bacterium | reverse complement strand
AAGCGGTCGGCACCTACGGCATCTTCGTTCGCAACCTGGTGTTCTATTCGGGCTTGAAGACCACCGACATCATTGACGATGAGCAGGCGTCGAATTTCCTGAAGCGGACGGAGCGGGTCCTGATGGTGGCGACCGCGGAATCGATCGATCGGCTCGAACGCGAGCAGGGATTGCGGCTGCGCCGGATCGCCGAGTTGCCCTACTTCAACGAAGCAGGCATTCGCGTCCGAACTTTGCTCTGGCCAGAGCCTTCTCGCGACCTGGCCCGCGCGGTTTTGGTGGCGAATCGCTAAGGCATTGGATGCGCGGGACGCCTTCTCAATCACGCACCGATACGAAACACTAATCGGCGGGCTCGAGAGCCGCCACTAACGCCGCGACGTCCTCCTGAGCGAGCGCGACCACAATTTGACGATGCCGCTATCGCGCAGCCGTCAGCTTTCCCGTCGATTCCAGCTTCTGCACAAAGCTGTTGATGCGTTTGACGCCTTCCTGAAGCCGCTCCATCGACGTTGCATAGGACAACCGGAAGAAGCCAGGTGAGTCGAAACCCTCACCAGGCGTGACCGCAACGGCGACGTCTTTCAGCAGGGCTTCCGCAAATTCGCCGCTGCTCTTGATGCCGGTTGGTGACAACAACTCCGCGATGTAGGGAAACAGGTAGAAGGCGCCGCCCGGTTTCACGCAAACGAAGCGCGGATCGGCCGTCAGCCACGCGTGCACCGCGTCGCGGCGCTTGCGGTACTCGTTCAGCATCGTCACGCAGTCGTCTTGCGGGCCGGTCAATGCGGCGATGCCGGCCTTCTGGGTGATCGAGTTGATATTCGACGTCGCGTGTCCCTGCAGTACGTTGCACTGCGCAATCATGTCCTTTGGCCCGATCGCCCAGCCCAGGCGCCAGCCGGTCATCGCGTACGCCTTTGACGCGGCGCTGCAGATCACCGTGCGGTTGCGCATGCGCTCGAACAGGATGCCGATCAGGTTCGATGACGCGACGTCGTAGACCAGCTTTTCGTAGGTGACGTCGGCGATGATCCAGATGCCGCGCGCGGCGGCGGCATCGGTGATCGCGATCATCTCGTCTTCGGAAATCAACGCGCCAGTAGGATTGCAGGGCGAGTTGATGATGATTGCCTTGGTCTTCGGCGTGATGGCGTCGACGATGGCTCCGGCGTGGATCTTGAACCCGTCTTCCATGTGTGTGTGCACGATGACGGGCTTGGCGTCGGCGATCTTGATTTGGTCGACGATCGTCGGCCAGTACGGCGCGTGCGTAATCACTTCGTCGCCGGCCTCGAACAGCACCATCGCGGTGTTGTAGAGCGCCTGTTTGGCGCCGGCCGTGATGATCACTTCCTCCGGCTTGATGTCGACGCCGTAATCGAGCCGATAGCGCTGGCACACGGCCTCGCGCAATTCGATCACGCCCGCCGACGGCGTGTACTTGGTGAAGTTGGCGTCAAGCGCCGCGTGGGCCGCGGCCTTCACGTGTTCGGGCGTGCCGAAGTCCGGCTCTCCGGCTCCGAGATCGACGACATCCACGCCCTGGCGGCGCAGGCGATCGGCTTCAGCCGCCACCCGTAAGGTCGGCGACACGCTGGTCCGGCTCATTCTCGACGCGAAGTTCATAGGCAATTTAGCTTACTCGTTGTTATGGCTCAGCCCGCGTGACCCGGAACGGCGGCGCGACTTTTTACTTTTTCTTAGCCTTTTGCTTGGCCCGAAGCTTTTCTTCCACGATTGGCGGCACCAGGCCCGTGATCTCGCCGCCGAGGGTGAACACCTCTTTGATCAGCCGCGAGCTGATGTACGTGTATTTCTCGTCGGGCATCATGAACACGGTTTCGAGGCCCGGCGCCAGGTGGCGATTCATCAGCGCCATCTGGAACTCATATTCGAAATCCGACACGGCCCGCAAACCGCGCACCAGCACGGTCGCGTTCTTCTGCTGCGCGTAGTCCACCAGCAGGCCGCTGAACGTCTCGGCCTGCACGTTCTTGTGCGCCTTGAACACGTCGCGGATGAGCGCGATGCGTTCTGCTTCGCTGAACAGCGGCGTCTTCTCGACGTTGACGAGAATGGCGACGATAATCGAATCGAAAATCTTCGCGCCGCGTTCGATGATGTCGACGTGACCGCTGGTCAGCGGGTCGAAGGAGCCGGGATAGATGGCGACGCGGGGAGCCTGGGTGGTCATGAGTAAAAGGTCAGCGCGCTGTCGCCGGACTTCACCGTCCGCGTCAGCGCGAGGCCCGCGGGCGCCGGCGGTGTTACACGCGCGGCGTGCTCCAGCACCACCACGCCGCCGCTGGCGCGCTGCGTGCCGGCGTGGTGCACCGCTTCGGCAAGCGCGCCGTAGTCATACGGCGGATCCAGGACGATGATGTCGAACGGCCCGCCGGCGATCGGCCGCTGCAGCGCGCGCTCGACAACGTCGCGGATGATAACACAGCGGTTGAGCTCACCGCA
>DASVFC010000676.1:0-3072 GCA_036380235.1 Vicinamibacterales bacterium | reverse complement strand
AACCGGAGCACGGCCGGCGGCAACAATTCGCAATTCGGTAAAGCCGCCCTGGCCGAGGCGATCGAGGAACTGCAACAACCCTCGTAGAGCCAGGGCATCGCACTGCACGATCTCAACGGTATCGAGCACGATCAGCAGCGCGCGGATGCCGTGCGTCACCTGGTCGCGCATGATGCGCCTGAATTCTGCAAAGGGATCAACGTCGATGGTCAACCGCGAGTCGAAGCCGCTCATCGATTGTTTGATCTGCTGCCGCAGCAACGTCAGCGGCTCGGTCGCGACCGGGAACTGCACCGCCACCTGGCGCGTCACCTCGAGCAGCAGGTGACGCGGCTCGCGCGCCTGGATCGAAGCGCGGTCGAAATCCAGATACGCGAACGGAAACGGCCGCCCCTGCGACAAGGCGTGATCGAGCACGAACTTCGCGATCAGCGTCGACTTGCCCAGACCGCCGCGGGCCGCGATCAGCCGCACACCCTCGGCGCGCGTGTCGGTGCGTCGCCGCTTGACGGCCCGGTTCACGCTGCGTTGGATCGTTTCGAACGTGCCTTCGGAATCAAGCTCGTCGACGAAGGCACGCAGCTCGGCGAGCTGTGCGGCACGTCCGGCAAACCGGTCGGCGGTGGGCCGGCTCTGCCAGCCGCCGGTGGCGCCGATCATGATTCGCAGCGGTTCGAGCAGCTCGGCGCGTTCGAGCAGCCGCTGCGCCTCCTGCAGATTCGGCGTTGCCGCCGGCACCGGAGCGCCTTTCAACCGCTCGAGGGCAGCGACGTTGGCGCGAAGCACGGGCGGGGGCGCGTCGGCCAGGTTCAGTGTCTTATTGCCGAGGATGTCGCGAATCGCGTGACTGGTCGCCTGGCTCGCCTGCAGCGCCGCCGTTGCGGCCGCCGGCTCTTTCGCCGCCTCGTCCAGCACCGCGTGCAGGCGGCCGGAGTCATGCGCGGCGTGAAGGATCGACGCGCGCGCCTCGTCTGACAATCGCAGCCGCCGTTTGCCGTCCACCATGATCAGGTGCGAATGCTCGAGCACCTTGGGGTCCAGATTGATCGCCCAGCTGTCGTGCGCCGTGTACGAATCGCAGATGGCCGCCCTGATGGCGTCGTTCGAGAGCGGGATGTCCACCGATGACCGCGGTGCTGCCGCCGCGGTCCCCGCCTGCAACGTCTCCAGCACGTCGTCGATGGACAGGTTCATCCGCGCCGCGAGTTCCTTGAGGCGCTCTCGCGCGTCTTGACGTTCGCTCATGACCGGTTTGCCGGTTTGATCTTCCGGACAATGATCGGGAAGAGCGTTTCTTGCAGGTACGGCAGCCGCGTGGTCGGGTTCAGGACCGCCGGCGGACCGTCGGGTGCCGTGAACGCCTCCACCATTGCCTCGGCGATCAGCAGCGCGTTGTCGGTCAATTCGAAGGCACGGCTGTCAGCAAGGTTCTTGATTCCAGCGATGATGTGGTCGACGCCGATCAGCCGCGGATCGAGCACTTCGTGCGTGTATTGGTCGGGCGACAGGAAATCGTCCGGTGCGTCGCCAACGAAGAGCCATCGCAGCCGGCGCAACTGGCGCGGCATCGCGTTCTCCTCCACTTTCGCACCGATCAGGCCGGCCAGCAGTTCCTGCACCTCTTTGTTGAGCGTAACACCGGCCATATTGATCGCGATCCATGCTACCGGCCATCGCCGGCGCGTCGCCATCTTCGGCCCGGTTTCCTGCGCCAGCTCGAGATCCTGGGGAGCAGGCAGTTGTCCATTTCCGCGCGCGGCTTGCACGCGTTGCTTGGCTTCCTTGACCTGGTCGAACTGCTGCTCGCCCCATTCCGCCATGACGTCGTTGAACCACTCGGGAATGTCGTGCGACGCCCACCGTTCGAGCTTGTCGGAGTTCGGTGTGCCAGGCGGCAAGCCGGTTGAAGGTCGCTCCGGCATCTTGGCCAGAAACGACTTGTCGATCCCGAGCTGGAAGGCAATCGCGGCAATCATGTCGGTGACCGAACCCGGCACCGAATCGCGCTCGGTTCCGAGCACGACGACGGGTTCGGCCCGGCCGCGCGTGGCGGCCCCGAGGATCTCCATCGTGAAGCTCTTGCCGAAGCCGCCGTTCTGCCCGCGATCCTCGGGCTTGACCGCCGCGGCATAAACGCGCTGCATCGCGCTCGTGGTCGTCTCGCTGCGCGCGTTCGCGAGCCAGTCGAGCAGCGTGGTGCGGCCGAGGATGACGCGCGGCTGTTCGGTCGTCGAGGTGTTCCACAGCTGCACCGACGCGCCCGCGTCGCTGCTCCAGCCCGCCACGAGATTCGCGATCACCGTGTGGATGTTCGCGATCCGGATCGCCTGATTCTTCCGGACGTCGACCATATCCGGCTTGAACGCGGCATTGTGCATGCCGACCAGCATGAACCGGTGGTCGAAACATGGCGCACCGGACGTGCCGGTGTCTGTTTCAGTGTCGTAGCGCATGCGCGTGTGCGAGGTATCGAGCTCCGAATCGGTCTGCGAGAAGCGCCCGAAGTCGATGCGCAGGTGATATCCGTTCGGGTGTTGTGGGATGATGATCCGGTCGTCCTGCCTGAGTGTGACTGCGGGAGCGGCGACGCGGATCCACGATCGCCTGGCGCCGCCCGCACGCTGCCGCGTCTGTTTCCCGACCGGTTCGGCGAGCTTGATCAACGCGAAGTCCAGGCGCGTCGGCAGCAGTTGCAGCTGCGCGTTGTTCGGCGCTCGGAACAGTCCGTCCTGGGGCATGTCTTCGTTGGCGCAGATCAACCACTCCTTGTCGAACTCGACCACGCGGCACGACGCCGGAATCTTGTCGAACGCGGTAAGCGGATCGCCCGCGTAATAATCGAACACCGCGCAGCAACGTCCCGGCGACGGGATCCCGGCCTTGGCGGCCGCGATGTGTGTCGACAGCGTGTGATACGCGGTCAGCACCGCGTCTGGCCCGACGAGAAAACCGGTTCCCAGGCGCATCGGGACCGCGGCGCCGTTCCGATCGTCGGCGGCCATCACCACGCAAATCTTGGCCTCGTTGTCGGCCATGAAGAGGCGCAGCTCGCGCTGCGACATGGTGTTGGCG
>DASVFC010000675.1:0-5671 GCA_036380235.1 Vicinamibacterales bacterium | reverse complement strand
GTTGATCAGGCGACGGGCACCGTTGATGCGAAGGGCGTCTACACGGCGGCTAAAACCGGATCGACTGCCGGGTTCATCACGGCCACCGTCGGCGGATTGACCGGGCAGGCGCGCGTGCGCGTTTTTGAGGCGCCGCCGTGGACGTTCGACTTCGAGAAACCAGCCAGCGATCAGCCGCCCGCCTGGTGGGTAGGCGGACCCACCAAGGTGTTCCAGCGCACGGTGGAGGGCGTCGGCAACGTGCTGCTGCGGCCGCGCGACGAAACGGTCGGACGCCGCGCCAAGGTGTTCTTCGGTCAGCCGAACATGTCGGGCCTGACCGTCGAAGCCGATGTCCGCGGCCGCGAGCAGCGCCGCCAGCGCGGGGACGTGGGATTAATCAACGAGCGCTATGGGCTCGTGCTGTTCGGCAACGGGCAGAAGCTCGAACTGCATCCGTGGCAGGCCGCCGATGAAATGACGACGCGCATCGACTTCAAGTGGGATGCGGACAAGTGGTATCGGATGAAGCTCCGCGTCGATCACGAGAAAGGTGTCGCGCGTGTGCGCGGCAAGGTATGGCCGGCCGATGCGCCGGAGCCCGCCGCGTGGACGATCGAGAAAGTCGACACGATTCCGCATGTCATGGGCAGCCCAGGCATCTATGCCGACGGCATCTCGGATGTGTATTTCGATAACGTGAAGGTTTACAAGAATCAGTAACAGGCCATCAGGCCATCAGGCCATCAGGCCATCAGGCCATCGGGCCAACAGGCGAACAGGCGAACAGGTAACGGGCCAACGGGCCACAGGAAACAGAGATGCGTCGAATCATTTTGAGTGCGGTAGTCGTTCTCGCGGCGTCGTCCGCGGTATCTGCGGACTGGCCGATGTGGGGCGGCACGCCGAGCCGGAACATGGTGTCGGACATGAAGGGTGCGCCGACCACCTGGGACCTCAAGACCGGCAAGAACGTGAAATGGGTGGCGGAACTGGGATCGCAGTCGTACGGCAATCCTACCGTCGCGAACGGCGTCGTGCTGGTTGGTACCAACAACGAGGGCCTGCGCGATCCCAAGCAGGGCGGCGATCGCGGCGTGCTGATGGCGTTCCGCGAAGAGACCGGTGAATTTCTCTGGCAGGCGACGTTTGAAAAACTTGCGTCCGGCCGCGCCAACGACTGGCCGTTCCAGGGCATCGCCAGCTCGCCGCTGATCATTCGCAACGTCGCATATTTCACGACCAACCGCGGCACCATCGTCGCCGCCGACATCGAAGGATTCCACGACAACGAAAACGATGGCCCGACCAAGGACGAGAAGCTGACCGGCAAGACCGATCCCGACATCATCTGGACGTTCGACATGATGGAGGAGGTCGGCGCGTTCCCGCACAACCTCGCCAACTGCTCGCCGGTGGCTGACGCCGGGCTGCTGTTCTGCAGCACCGGTAACGGCCAGGATGAAAGCCACGTCAATGTGCCGTCACCGAAGGCGCCGTCGATCATCGCGCTCGAGATCGAGAGCGGCAAGCTGCGGTGGGAGGACAACTCGGTTGGCGAGAAGGTGCTCCATGGCCAGTGGTCGACGCCGGCGGTGGGAGACATCGGCGGCGTGCGGCAGGTGGTGCACGCGCAAGGCGATGGCTGGGTGCGGGGCTACGAAGCGCAGAGCGGCAAGAAGCTCTGGGAGTTCGACACCAATCCGAAGGACTCGGTATGGCCGAAGACGCGCAACGAGGTCATCAGCACGCCGGTGATCGTCGACAACGTGGTCTACATCTCGAACGGGCAGGATCCGGAACACGGTGAAGGTGTCGGACACGCTTACGCGATCGACGGCACCAAGCGCGGCGACATCACGCAAAGCGGGTTGTTGTGGCACTTCGACAAGATCCGGCGCTCGATCTCGACCGCAGCCGTGAAGGACGGCCTGGTTTACCTCGCCGACTTCAGCGGCTTCCTCCACTGCCTCGACGCCAAGACCGGCAAGCCGTACTGGACGCACGACATGTTCGCGGCGATCTGGGGCTCGCCGATGTTGATCGGCGACAAGGTATATCTCGGCGACGAAGATGGCGACGTTGCGGTGATCGAGCACAGCAAGACGTTCAAGCTGGTGGCCGAGCAGAACATGGGGAGCTCGGTGTATGCCACTGCGGTGCCGGTGAACGGCAAGCTGCTGATCATGAATCGCAATCAGCTATATGCGCTGCAAGAGGGCGCGCAGTTGAAGCGGTAGGAACAGGCAACGAACAATGAGCAAATGGTCAAATGAGTGATGCTCGACCGTCGTGACTTTTTGAGTGCGTGCGCGGCGCTTGCCATCGCGCCGCGCGCGTGGGCGTTGCAAAAGCCTGCGGCGGCACCGCTCGCCGCACCGGCGAATGAATGGCGACAATTTCGCGGTTCACCGTCTCTGACCGGCGTGTCCTCAACCAGCATTGCGCCGGCGCCAAAGCTGGCGTGGACCTGGGAGGGTGGCGAAGCGTTTGATTCGTCCGCGGCGATCGTCGATGGCGTGGTTTATGTCGGGACCGCGACCGGCGAGTTGCTCGCCATCGGCCTCGCCGACGGCAAACTGCGTTGGCGCTATAAGGCCGGCGAAGCAATCGGTGAATCTTCGCCGACCGTCGCCAACGGCCTCGTCTACGTTGGCGACCTGATTGGCGTGGTGCACGCGGTGCAGATCGCTGATGGCAAACCGGCGTGGACGTTCAAGACGCAGTCGGAGATCAAGTCATCGCCGGTCGTGGTCGGCGACGTGTTGCTGATGGGATCGTACGACGGCAACTTGTATGGGCTTGACGCGAAAAGCGGCAAACAGCTGTGGGCGTATAAGACGGAAAACTACGTCCACGGCACCCCGTGCGTGATCAACGGCGTGGCGCACTTTGCCGGGTGCGACGAGGTCTTCCATGCCGTCGACGTCAAGACCGGCAAGGAACGTATCAACACCTCCGCAACGGCCTATACCGGCGCCTCGGTGGCGATCGTCAACAACGTCGCGTACTTCGGAACCTTCGACAACCAGGTGCTGGGGCTCGACCTCGGCTCGCGCAAGGTGCTGTGGCGCTACGAACACCCCGACCGCAAGTTTCCGTTCTATTCATCGGCGGCGGTGATCGACGGGACGGTGGTGCTGGGTGGGCGCGATCGCATGGTGCACGCGCTCGACGCGAAGACCGGCCAGGCGCGGTGGACCTACCTGACTCGCGCGCGGATCGATTCGTCGCCGGCGATCGCGGCCGGTCGCGTCTACGTCGGGTCGAACGACGGGCGCTTCTACTGCCTCGATCTGGCGAGCGGCAAGGTGTTGTGGGAACACGACGAGGGTGCCGCGATCAGCGCGTCACCCGCTCTCGCCGCGGGACGGATCGTCGTGGGATCGACTGAAGGCCGATTGTTGTGCTTTGCCTAGGAGGACGGGTCTCTGGCACCCGTCCTCGCGTCAGCGAAACTCGACGCTAATCGAGGGGCCGTCGATCTTAATCCCCTTGATGTCCTTCAAATAGGGCTTCACTTCGGTCAGCGAGACGTTCGGGCCGATCTTGCTTTGCAGCGCCTTCAGCTTCGCTTCATCGGCGAGCAGAGACGCCATGTCCATCTCGAGCAGCGTGATCCGCGGGCCGCTGACGTATTCGGCATTTGTCTTGATGATCGATCCTTCGACTTCCAGGCCGATGTTGATCTTGAAGCCCTGGAACATCGTCTTCAGCATGTTCATCACCATCGGGTTGGTGATGTCGGGCATGTCGCCCGCGCCGGCTGGATTCGCGGTCGCGGTGCCTGACGGGGGCTTGTCGATGAAGTTTATGGTCAGCGTCGACGAGCCGGCGCCGCGCGTCAGCTTGAACTTCACCGGATCGTCGGCGGTTGGTTCGCTCGAGAGACGGCCACTGGTGCTGCCGCCCAAGTTCGGATCCTGGCTGATTTGAATCTCGTTGATGTCGTCGAACGCAAAGATGGCCCGCGTGCCCTCGAAGCCGGCTTCACCGGTGGCCTTCTCGGCCGACAGCAGTCGAACGCCTTTGCCCATGCGCGCGGCGGTGCGCTCGAGGTCGGCCTTGTTGATCACCGGGCCTGCGTCCTGTTTGGCGGCGCCGGGCATCATGCCCTTCAATGCCGCGGTGTTGACGAGTGTGACCTGTTCAACCGTGCCGCTGCCATCGGGTTTAACCTTCACGATCGTGGTGCTGTTGAGGCACGCGGTCAGTGAAACGGTGGCCAGCAACAGTCCGAACAATCGAATGCAGTGCTTCAAGGTAATCCTCCTGGCAGGTGATCAATGATACCCACAAATGCGTGATGGACGAGGAAAGACGGCGCTCGTGACCGGCGCGTCATCGGGCATCGGCAAGGCATTCGCCGAGCTGCTGGCCGAGAAGGGATACACGCTCGTGATCACGGCCCGCCGGCGCGATCGGCTGGATGCACTGGCCGAGACGCTGCGACAACGGCACGCAATCGAAGTCCACACCATTGCGGCCGACCTGGCCGAGGCCGATGCCTCAGCGCGAATTGCCGCGGAGCTGCAGCATCGGGGCATCCTCATCGATTTCCTCGTCAACAACGCGGGCTATGGTGTTCCTGGTAGTTACGTAAATGTGCCGTGGACGGATCACTCGCGGTTTATGCAGGTCATGGTAACGGCGGTCCTCGACCTCACCTACCGGCTGCTGCCGTCGATGATCGCGCGCGGCTGGGGCCGCGTCATCAACATCGCGTCGGTGGCCGGCATGGTGCCGGCGCCGGCAGGGCACACGCTATACGGAGCTTCGAAAGCCTTTCTCATCCGTTTTTCAGAAGCACTGCACTCAGAGAACGGTCCCAACGGCGTAAACGTCACGGCGGTGTGTCCCGGGTTTACCTATAGCGAGTTCCACGACGTCACGGGCACGCGCGACAAAATGAACAAAGTGCCGGGGATGTTATGGCTTACCGCGGCCGACGTGGCGCGCGAGGGGTATGAGGCGGTGATGCGCGGCGATCCAGTGGTGGTGAATGGACGCATCTATCGTCTGCTGGTGTGGCTGAACGGGGCCTTGCCACGCCCCCTGGCGCGCTGGGTGTCCGGGACGGCAGGAAGGCGATATCGCAAGACCTGAACTTCGGCTTGCCGTACTCGTAAAGTCCGATATGGCTGAGACTCTACTGAAGGACATTCGTTACGCACTGAGATGGATGGCCCGCAGCCCCGGATTCTCGGCCGTCGCCATTCTTTCTCTCGGTCTTGGCGTCGGCGTCAACACAGCGATGTTCTCCCTGGTTGATTCGTTGCTGTTCCGGCCGTTGCCAGTCCTGGCGCCCGACCGGCTCGTGGACGTTTTCACCACGGGCGGCGATGGCGATCAATACGCCACGTCCTCCTACCAGGACTACCTGGATCTGAAAACTCACAACACCGTATTCAGCGACATGATCGGCTACAGCCCGATGATGGCGCCGCTCAGCCTTGGCGATCGTTCACGGATCATGCTCGGGCAGATCGTGACGTCGAATTATTTCTCGATGCTCGGCGTACAGCCTGCACTGGGTCGCTTACTCGTAGCGTCCGACGACGATTCGGGCGCTGAGCGGGTGGTGGTGTTATCGCACCAGATGTGGCAGCGCGAGTTCGGTGGTGATCAATCGATCGTGGGCCGGTCGCTGACTCTGCGCGGGCTTCCGTACGCCATCGTCGGCGTGGCGCCG